>CADCPT010000162.1 GCA_902803385.1 uncultured Ruminococcus sp. | reverse complement strand
TTGCGTATATTTACGTAAATTTGTTTAAAAATTCAACGTTCAGCGCTTGAAATTTGTATAGGTTTATATTATAATGATATCAGTACAATTATCTTTACATAAGGGAGGATCAATATGAGAAATATACTTTTTGTCGCATCGGAATGCTACCCCTTCATCAAGACCGGCGGTCTTGCTGATGTTGTCGGCGCTCTGCCAAAGATGATAAACAGAGATGAATTCGACGTCCGTGTTGTTATTCCGAAGTATATGTGTATTCCGTGGGAATACAGACAGCATTTCCAGTATGTCACCAGCTTCTATATGGATCTCGGCTATTTCCCGAACCATGTTTATGTTGGTATCATGATGTACGAGCATGAAGGTATCAAATACTACTTTATAGATAACGAGGGTTATTTCGGCGGCGACTCACCATACGGAGAGATAAAATGGGATATTGAAAAGTTCACCTATTTCAGCAAGGCAGCTCTTGCTATCCTCCCCGTAATCGGCTTCCACCCCGATATCATCCACTGCCACGACTGGCAGGCAGCTCTTGTTCCGGTATTTCTCAGAACGCTTTTCAAGGATAACGGCTTCTTCTGGAATATAAAGACAATTATGACTATCCATAACCTGAAATTCCAGGGCATATGGGATCTCAAGCTTTTCCGCCACCTTACAGCCTTTCCGGAATATGTATTCACCCCTCAGAATATGGAATACTACAAGGACGGTAATATGCTCAAGGCAGGTATCGTATTCTCCGATTATGTCACCACCGTAAGTGACACATATGCCGGTGAGATACAGATGCCTTACTACGGCGAAGGTCTTGACGGACTTATGCGCCATAAGAATTATGCCCTGTGCGGTATCGTTAACGGCATAGACTACAACGTTTACAATCCGGAGCACGATATACAGATATATGAGCATTATACCGCAGAAAGCCTGCCGGACAAGAAGGTTCTGAACAAGCGCGGCTTGCAGGAGGAGCTTGGTCTTCCGGTGGACGACAACAAATTTATGATAGGCATAATCTCACGTCTGACCGACCAGAAGGGACTTGACCTCGTAAACTATGCGATAGAGCGCATTACCGATGAGCATACGCAGTTTGTTGTTATCGGAACGGGCGATCCGCAGTATGAAAACACCTTCAAGTATTATCAGTATAAATATCCGGAGAGGGTATCCGCCAACATCTACTATTCCGATAACCGCGCACACAAGCTTTATGCCGCATCTGACGCTATGCTTATGCCCTCTCGCTTTGAGCCGTGCGGACTTACACAGCTTATAGCTCTGCGCTACGGTTCTGTTCCGATAGTCCGCGAAACAGGCGGTCTGCGTGATACCGTACAGCCTTACAACTGGTATGACAACACAGGAACGGGCTTCTCGTTTGCAAACTACAATGCTGATGAGATGATGGATGCCATAAACTACGCAAAGACAGTATATTTCACCCAGCGTGACCGCTGGTATGAGATCGCACAGAGAGGCATGAGAATGGACTACTCCTGGGCGCGCTCCGCAAGAAAATACGAACAGCTTTATTACAATCTCACAAGCTGGTAAAGATTATAAGAGGCTGCGGATTTCTTCGCAGCCTCTTGTGCTATGTCCGGTGCGCCTACCCCGCGGCGCACCTAATATGAAGTATAATAGGATACCTTGGCGGCTTCGCCGCCAAGGTATCCTATTATCGTATCAATGTCCGACCGCGCCCTTCGGCGTGACCGGGCGGCTAAAAATTTGTTTTTTCAGGGGTGCCGTCAGAATACTTATTTTGTGACAGCCCCATCTATTACCATTTATTTACTTTGTTTCCGGCTCCGGATATGTGACGCCGAATGTTTCAACGGTTACAGTTTTCATTATTTGCGGAGATATCGGGCGGTCGTTGGGATTTGTCTGGGTGCAGGCAATGCGGTTTACTACATCCATTCCCTCGATGACCTTTCCGAAGGCGGCATACTGACCGTCAAGATGAGGCGCAGCCTTGTGCATTATAAAGAACTGAGAGCCTGCGGAATCAGGCATCATAGAGCGCGCCATTGAAAGAACGCCCTCGGTATGCTTGAGGTCGTTTTTGAAGCCGTTGCCGGAAAACTCGCCCTTTATGCTGTAGCCGGGGCCGCCCATGCCGTTGCCGTTCGGGCAGCCGCCCTGGAGCATGAAATTCTTGATAACTCTGTGGAAAAACAGACCGTTATAAAAGCCCTTGTTGATAAGGCTTATAAAGTTATTAACGGTATTGGGTGCGATCTCCGGATAAAGCTCCGCCTTTATAACGGAACCGTCGTTCATTGTGATAGTAACAACAGGATTCTGTGCCATAGAAAAAACTCCTTTTCAGATAGTATTTTCTTAATTATACTATAACTGAAGCTCTTATTCAATTGTCTAAGAAAACATTTTTCAAAAAGTATTTTATGCCGGACCAACCTTTCTTTTGAACATCCGCCCGTGTGCCCGTAGGAAGTACCCAGAAGTGCGCCTACCCTGCGGCGCACTTATCTATAGTGTTTTTTCAGGGTGGTGCCGGGCGCAAAGCGCCCGACACCCCCCTGAAAAAACAAATTTTTAACAGCCCGGTCGCTGCGCAGCAGTGGTCGGGCTGTTTGCGCCAAACGAAAGAAGCTGCGAATAGTTTCACAGCTCCTTCAAAAAATGTTTTTGATCATGGTTTTGCAGTCTTGAATGTATTCATTATCTGTGAGCGGAACTGCTCAAATGACATATTCTGCCTGTCGCCGCCGTTCTGATTGCCGCTGAGGTCGAACCTGAAAGTCTCATCCTGATTGTCAAATCTGGTGTATGGGGTGATTATGCTTTCATAGTTACTCTTTGCAGTGTTGTACATCTTGTTGAAATCAGCGTCACTTGTAAGCATAGCCGTTTTTGAAAGGCTGTTCAGAGCCGCGGTGTACTTATCTCTGATGTAAGAAAGGTTAGCAGTCGGGTTGTGGGATATTGTCTTTTTGATAAGGGGATTTTCCTGCTCTCCGGCAGATGCGGCATAGCTTGAATACGGATTTCTCGTTGCGCAGTTCTTGTTCAGACCATAGGTAATGCCGAGTGTACGGTCGTTATCATAAACAATGAATATCGCTTTACCATTGTCCTTGCGGAAGTACAGATAATGGTTGTTGTAATTGTTTCGTATATCATCGGGATCACCGGCGAAATAAGATGCCGCCATAAAACGCGCATAATAATCCACATCAAGAACACTTTCGATTTCCGCCCTGGTAGGATCTCCCTTATTTATTACAGCAAGGAATTTTTTGAGCTGAGCGTGAGTAGAGGTCTTCTTATTTGTTTTAAGATTGAAATTGAATTTCAGACCTGTCTTATTGTCCTGTACGCCGTAGGAGTTGTCAGACTTATATGTTGCGCCTCTCCAACCGGTAGTACCCTTTGAGCTGGTCCTGTTTGACCACATTGCCTTGTAAAGATCGCCGCCGATAGCAGATTCGGGAAGTCTCTTTCTGAGGAAGGTGGTATCTATAGGCTCATAGATCTTAACAAGGCCATGATTGTTTCCGTTGAATTTAAGCTGTGAAAGTCCTATCTTCTGAACAAGAACGTCAGCCGACTCAAAAAGCTTTGTTGCATAAACTTCTCTGATATTCGTGTTGTCGTAGCTGATGTTCCACTTGATATCAAGACCGTTCATGCTTGCGAATTTACGCTTTTTTCTCGCCTTTCGGTCATTGTCGTTCCAGTTCTTTGCATCGCTGCCGTAATCTGTTTTATCATCAAACGTCTCATCAAAGCTGAGCTTATAGCTGCAAAGATTAGGCTTTCCGTTTGAAGCTGTGATAGGATCGAGAGACTGGTTGCCCTTGAGCCTGATACCGACCTCTTCAAGCGTATACTTCTTGGAATTTACGAAAAACGTAACGTTTGCCTTGCGGTAAATATCAGATTTCTTGTCATCGCCGTGATATTTATTATAATCAGCCTGAAGCTTTTTGAACTCTGCATCCGAAACAGATATTTCAACAGTGACCTTGCTGTTGATATTGAAAAGCTCGTTATAAAGAGCTATTCCGCCGATATCATACTCTGAATCGCTTGCCGAAGTGCTCTGACTGCTCTGCGACGAAGTACTGCTCTGCTGAGTCTGAGTGCTCTGTTCAGTCACTTTGCTGGTCTGCTGAGTTTGTGTACTGCTTGATTGCTGAGGCTTGCTGCTCTGCGATACAGAGCTGCTTTGTGATGATGCGGTACTGCTCTGAGAAGCACTTCCGCCGGACTGCTGTGATGTGCTGGCCTGTGAGGAGTTTCCGGACTGATGCGTACTGCTCTGTGAGCTTGACTGTGATGGAGTACTGCTCTTGGAAGCCGGATCAGAAGAGCTGCTTCCGTTTGACGATTCTGACTTTGAGCCGCTGTCTGAAGCACCGTCTGAGGATGCATTTTCTGATGAAGCGCTGCCGCCCCCTGACTGTGCGTCATTCTGGGATTCACCGGATGCAGAGCCTTCACTCTGAGCTTCTGATGTTTCGGTTTGTGAAGATGATGCCTGAGGATCATCAACGGGCTGTGTTCCACCGGCGCAAGCTGTGAGACTCACTGCCGCAATGCATACTGCAAGGAATAGTGCGAGCTTCTTTTTCATTATTTTTCCGCCTTTCCGTTTTATCGAGTTATATCAATTATATAAAACGTTGCTGTAAAATGTCAATGTTTGACAGCTAAAAACTATTTGTAAATACTACCAAAAATTCAGTTTTTTTCTGCCTGTTTTCGCACCGAAGGAGGAGATTATCCTTAATAACTGATAATTCGAAGAGAAACAATGTGTAATAATACAGTGCACTTATTCATTGTGTTTTTCAGAGGTACCGCGAGCGAAACCCGCAGAACCTTTGGAAAAACAATTAAACAGCCCGACCGCACGTAGGCAGCCGGGCTGACATAGCAAAAATAACACTAAAGCGTTTCAGATCCTATGATCATCAAACCTCTTTGTCCTTTACAAATGCAACGCCTGTTGTATATTCTTTTGTACCGCCTGCACCATCCGAGGCTTCCTTTTTTCCGACAACAAATGTCGGAGCAGTCTCGATGTATTCTCCGCCGGCCGAGACGATCTTGAACGACCTGCAGTTATAAAGCACAGTGCTTCCTCTCAGAACATATCCTTCATCCATAAAAATAGAGTAATTAAGCACCATCAAAGTCGGAGCCGTATCATTACCTACTTCCTGATACTGCTTTTTGACGGTAAACTCTATCCTGTCAAGACCGTTGTAATTGACTATAGAGTTTTTCGTTGATACATTCGTAGCCACGCCGGCCTTGTTGGCAAGGTTATCCGCAACTGAAAGATAGAACGTCTGAAACTTCATTTCTGCGTTTGCTTCGTGAGTAATGAAAGCCCCCTCTACCTTTGCGGCGGTGTACTTATCAAGATCCTCTCTTTTATTGTACTTATAGGATTCATCAGATGACTGTGAGATAGTGCCGTCGATAAACTCTATATCCTTGGCGATCCTGGCATTATTCACAATGAATTTTTCTATCGAAAGAGCGACCTCCTGATCCTTGGCAGTTACAGAAGCGGAGGAATAATGCCTGAGAGCTGATGCAAAGATACCGATACCGAACCCTGCAGTAATAGAAAGGATTGCTATAGTAACAACAAGCTCAACAAGAGTATATGCTTTCTTCGATTTTAATCTGTAGGTAAAATTTCTCATGTCAGATCCTCCCGTCTGTTATTCTGTATAGGGAACAAACGATTCAAAGAATACGGTACCTGCGGCAGAATCAAAGCATGTCCTGATCCATACACCCTTTATATTTGCAGAGCCGCCGTTACCGGTAACAGTCGACTCAACGCTCGGAACAAGAGTATATCTTATTGATTTAGAAGTTCCATGGGCTGCTGCTTCAGGTGAAACAGGATCTGTAAAATTATCGGGACTTACATATGTAACATTAGCAACTCCGCCTATTTCACCGGATTGTATTACATCGTTCATAGCCTTCTGAAGAGGTGCGTTCGAATCACCTATGAGACGGCTGATAGTTGAATCATTAATGGTGCCGTAATTTCTTATAGTGCAGATGATCCTTTCGTTCAAAGAAGCATTCAGCGCCGCAACCCTGGTCTGATCAGAATTGTATATTGTGGTGGTATATCCGCCGACAAGCGCGCCGAGAGTTGAGGCAAAAACTATAACAACAAGAGTAATGCCGACAACAAGCTCGACAAGCGACATACCACGCCTGGATCTGATCTTCTTCTTTAAATTCTTTTTCATTTATATTCCTCCCTGAAGCACGCTCAAGAGAGCATATTTACAGATATGTATAGTACTATTATACTACAAAAGGCAGGTCAATCAAGTAATTTTATTAAAATATTTTTAACAATTTTTTTACAATTCTTTTATGCAGAATGTTTTATTCTGATCACTGCATCAGAGAATACATATACTCTCTGATGCATGTAAGAGATCAGATCATCTGCTGCCTTCCGGTAAATCAAACGGTACATTGAACGGATCCCGCCAATGTACCGTTTTGTTACTGCTTTCAGACGGTCGGGCCTTATTATCAGGTCGCCGTATCAATAACGCTGTAAATACCAAACATCGGCATGATCATTGCTACAACAACTGTACCTACAACAACACCGATAACAACTGTCATAATAGGCGTCATAGCATCTGTAAGCTTCTGGGTGGATTCGTCGCTCTGCTCTTCAAAAAGCTCAGCCATCTTGAAGAGTGAGTCACCGAGCATACCGGATTCCTCACCGACTCGGATCATTGATACCAGGATCGGATCAAATACCGGATGCTTTGCCATTGCTTCATTGATCGTTACACCGATCTGAACATCATTAAGTACATGCTGTATCTGCTCTTTTACATAGATATTCGGAACTGCATCACGTGCAAGACCCATTGCTCTGTGGATCGGGATACCAGCATCTGTAAGTGTGGACATCAGTCGGCAGAAACGAGCGAGAGATGTCTGACGGACGATAGGTCCGATAAGCGGTATCTTGAGCTGAGCCTTTGCGTAGAACATACGGAATTCTGCACTGTTCTTGTTGAGTGTGAAAATACCGAAGCCTATGATCGCTGCAACCGCAATAAAGATATACCAGTATCCGACCAGAGCATCCGAGAACGCCATAAGTGCAAGCGTAAGTCCGGGAAGCTCAGCGCCGAAGGAGCCGTATGTATCTTTAAAGGTCGGAAGAACGAAGCCGCAGAGGATAACGATAAGAGCAATAACAAGCACGATAAGGAAGAGAGGATATGTGAGTGCACTCCTCAGCTTACCGGAAAGGGCGATATCCTTCTTACAGATAAGAGCACACTGCTGGAACGCAGCATCAAGACGACCGTTTGCTTCACCGGCTTCGATAATACTGATGTAAACACCCGGGAAGCCCTTGAAGTTTTTCATTGACTGAGAGAGAGTAAAACCGTTGTAAAGGTTTTCGTTGATTTCCTTCAGAGTCTTCTGCATTCCGACATCCTTTTCGGAATCGATCATGATCTGCATTGACATTGACAGGTTGATACCAGCCTTCATCATCATACCAAGCTGGTTGAACAGCATCAGCAAGGTCTTTTTGGGGATATTCCTGTTGTGGATATCTCCTCCGATATCCATCTGCCAGATACTTGTGGGGGCATCGGAACCGCCGGCATTTGTAAGATCCTGAACGATAAGTCCTCTTTCACGAAGGATCGCAACGGCATTATTTTCCGATTCAGCTTCAACATAGCCCTCTTTTTTCTGGTTTCTGGCGTTCATCGCCACGTATTTATACTTCAAGTCCTTTCACTCCCCTATTATCTTCTTGCATCGGTATCGCCGATATCGAAGTTCCAAGCCTTTGCGACCTGTTCGGTTATGAGACCCTGAGCAAGCAGATTATCGATACTCTTGCTCATCGTGATCATACCGTACTGCTGACCGAGCTGGATGGACTGTTGGATATTTGCAACCTTGTTCTCACGGATAAGGTTGGAAATAGCGGTAGTTGCGAACATTATTTCAAAAGCTGCGATTCGTCCGCCGGTAGCTCTCGGAAGAAGTCTCTGTGATATAACTGCCTTCAGAGAAGTAGAGAGCTGTACACGGATCTGCTGCTGCTGATCCGGCGGGAAAATATCAACAAGACGGTCTACGGTCTTAGCCGCACCCTCTGTATGTACTGTGGAGAATACCAAGTGACCTGTTTCTGTTGCCGTGAGGGCGATCTGAATGGACTCA
>CADCPT010000161.1 GCA_902803385.1 uncultured Ruminococcus sp. | reverse complement strand
TGTTTTTTCAGAGGTGCCGCGAGCGAAGCTCGCGGCACCTCTGAAAAAACAAGCCTAAAATAGCCCGGTCGTTGCGCAGCGACGGTCGGGCGGTGTTTTGCACGAAACGACAGCGCGTTTTGACACCGGCAGTGCGCCGGCGCCGCAATGTAGGCGCACTGGGGGGGCACTTCTTTCAGGCGCATTTGATTCAGCGAAAGGGGCTGCGAATGCTTTCACATCCTCGGATCACACGGTAAGTGTTTAAGTTTAAATGTCCTGCTCATCAAGTGAAAGATAATACGACGGCAGAAAATCTCTCATAAAGATCGTGACCTCAGGCAGAGCGTTGTCAGTCAGATATTTTGTTATCTCCAGCTTTGCTTTGGTGAATTCATTGTTTCCGACCTGCTGCTCTTCTATACATTTTATAAGAGCAGAAAGCTTGTCGGCAGCCTTTATAAGCTTCATCATGTATTCATCCTCGTTTTCCGGGCAAAGCAGTTTTTTGTAAACATCCTGCATATATACCGGAAGGGAAGAGACAAGCCTTTCTGCCGCTTCCTGCTCGAGTTCGGAATAGGCATTTCTCAGCGTTTTACTGGAATACTTTATCGGAGTGGGAAGGTCTCCGGTCAGTATCTCCGTACAGTCGTGGAATAGTGCTACAGTTGCAGCCCGATCCGGATCAAGCTTTTTTCCGCATTGACGGTTTCCGATAATGCAAAGTGCATGAGCGATCATTGCAACAGTAAGTGAATGCTCGCTAATATTCTCTGTGCGCATGTTATTCATAAGTGACCATCGGTTTATATATTTCATTCTAGACATGACTGCAAAAAAATGATAGCCTTCCATCTTCACATATCCTTTCAGGAGTTTATAGAATAAATATACTTCCTTTTCTGAGCTTTGTCAATAATTGTGCTTTACATCTCTTGAATGTGCCGTTTTGCCAGATATGATTTATTTTTTTCAGAGCGAGCTGTCGCATTAACACTGTCCCGTCCGTCCGACAGTGCTTTTCGGCGCTACCGGGCTATTAATTATTTGTTTTTTCATGTGTACCCCAATGGCACTTCCTTCGGGCGCACAAAAAATACAGAATAAATTGAGTTGCCGTCAGAATCTTTATTTTGCGTCAACGCCGGAGAGTCGTATAGATGAAAAACACTGTTTAATATGGCATTTTGCAGATTTTTTAACAGCTTTTTTGTCTAATCAGAGCGCCGCTACGTTAAAATAGATAATTTTTGAAGTAAATTCCGATAAAAATTTTATAAAAAAGGTTGCAATTTGTTTTTGTTTTGTGTAAAATGTATATAGCGGCATAAGTATTGCCATGTGAAACGTTCAGAAAATCATAAAGTGAGGTAAATAATATGTCAAACAGATTGTTTCAGGGTGTTATCCATCAGATGAAGGATACTATCGACAGAACCATAGGCGTAATTGATGAGACTTCTGTGGTCATCGCCTGCAGCGAGCTTGGCAAGATCGGTGAGGTCAATGAGCATATCACCTCAGAAATGCTCACATCCTCCGCGCCGTTCGTACTTAACGGCTATACATATAAGTCCTTCGGTAATAAGCCGAGGAGCGAGTATGCTGTTTTTGTTGCCGGAAATGATTATGCCGCTCAGAAGTATGCTGCTATCCTTGCTATTTCTCTAGGCAGCATCAAGCAGTACTATGATGAGAAATATGACAGGGGCAACTTTATAAAGAATGTAATTCTTGATAATATTCTTCCCGGTGATATTTATCTCAAATCAAGAGAGCTTAAATTCAATTCCGATGTTACAAGAGTATGTATGCTCATAAAGATCGCCGCTAAGACGGATATTTCTGCATATGACGTTATTCAGAATCTCTTCCCGGACAAAGCAAAGGACTTTGTTATCAATATCAATGAGACGGATATCGCTCTTGTAAAGGAGATAAAGCAGGATATCGAATCCAAAGACCTTGAAAAGCTTGCAAGCTCGATCGTCGATACGCTTTCCGGTGAGTTCTATACCCACTGCGTTATCGGTATAGGCACACCCGTTACCGGTATAAAGGATCTTGCCCGTTCCTTCAAGGAAGCCCAGGTCGCTCTTGAAGTCGGTAAGGTATTCGACACGGAGCGTTCTATCGTAAGCTACGATAAGCTCGGTATCGCACGTCTTATCTACCAGCTTCCTACAACTCTCTGTGATATGTTCCTGAAGGAAGTATTCAAGAGAGGCTCTATCGAATCTCTGGATCAGGAAACACTTTTCACCATCCAGCGTTTCTTTGAGAATAACCTCAATGTTTCCGAAACATCAAGAAAGCTTTTCGTACACAGGAATACTCTTGTTTACCGTCTTGAAAAGATCAAAAAGCTCACAGGTCTTGATCTCCGTGAATTTGAGGACGCTATCATATTCAAGGTAGCATTGATGGTCAAGAAATACCTGTCGTCCAATCCTATAAAATACTAAATGATCGGTGATCAGCAAAACGATTTATAAGATAAAGGGAGCTGTGAAAAAATTCATGGCTCCTTAGCTATACAACGTGCGCCTACCTTGCGGCGCACTTTTAT
>CADCPT010000160.1 GCA_902803385.1 uncultured Ruminococcus sp. | reverse complement strand
TAAAGTCGTTTTTTCTATTGCAATGATGCTTTTTTACTTTATTGTGTGCTATCTCAAAGTAGTGATCAGACGGTAAGCCATATTTTACCGGATATTTAGATGATTCAGAGGCTGATAAAAAAGAAAACAGTTTTTTCACACCCCCTGAAAAAACACTGTTATCCGAAAGCAATGGTGCGTGAAAAACAGCGGTCTTAAGATGCACAGCCGCGGCAATAAGCTTACGGTGCCGATTCAGAGCGAACGGAGTGAGCGACTGCGCGAAATAACACCGGCGGCACGCCGGTGCCGCAAGGTAGGCGCACCCCAAAGGGCGCTTCCTGCGGACGCACGATAAAAAGAGAAAGAGCCGTAAATTATTTCACAGGCTTTGAAAAAATATACATAATAGTTGGGCTGCCGCAAAAACTTTGTTTTTCGGCAGCCCGATATTTATTATTGGATCATTTCAGAACAATAAGACTATATGCCGGAAGTGTAACGGTGTTTCCGCTGACACTGAAATCCGCAGCATTTTCAGTTGCCTGCTCTTCCGCAGATGACTGAGTTTCGCCTGTAAGATCTGCAAACGGATCATCATTTCCTGAACCGCCCGGAGCATCCCCTGAATCAGCCTTCAGATATCCTCTTACTTCTTGTACAGAAAACTTATCAGCCGGTATGGTCACCTTATTGGAGTTTCCGCCCACATTCAGAACGACCATTACCTTTGAGCCGTTATATTCAGCGATATAAGCGCCGACCTCACCGTTTCCGAGATCTACGGAAGTAAGTGTACCTCTTGCGATCTCAGGATTCTGACTGCGAAGCCTTACAGCACGGCGATAGAAGCTCTGCAGCGAGCTGTCATCCTTCTGCTGTTCATATGCACCTTTTTCGGGTGTTTCTTTGTTTTCAGAATTGGGTATGGATGCAACATATCCGGTATTATCGGTACTTGACCAGTACATTCCGGTCCTCTTGTTTTCATCTCTTCCCGAGCCCCTCATACCAATCTCTTCACCGTAATAGATATAAGGAGTTCCCGGAGCCATAAGGTACATAGCAGCTGCCATTTTTCTTGATGTATTTGTAAGCAGGAAGCCTGCACTTCTGTCTGTATCATGGTTGGAAATAAAGGGTGAATCTATTCCCGCAGGATTGTGCTCACGGATAGTATTCTGCCAGTTTACAAGATAGTCGGCATAGCCCTTGCCGTCCTTTGTATTAAGAGAGGAAACGACATTTCCGGTTGCGCTCTGCATCGAGAAGTTGAAGAAGCTGTCTGCGCCTGAATCGTAGAACTGTGCGATATCGCCCGCGCTGCTCCAGCATTCACCTACCATGTATACATCACTTTTAACTGTTTTTGCATAATCGTAAAGCCATTTCAGATCACTGACTGAATCGGCGATGCCTGTCGATTCATACCAAAGAACAGCATCCAGTCTGAAGCCGTCGATACCTACATCATTGAGCCAGAAATCAACGATTCCTTTTATCTCTTCTCTCAGCTTCTCGCTTTTAAGATTGAGATCGGGCATATCGATATCAAAATTACATTCATAATACCAGTTTCCGCCGGCCTTTGTTGCTTTTTCCCAGCCTTTTTTTGAAGTTCCTGCAGGGAACTCCTCGAAATGATAGTATGATGCATAGCCGTCGGTTTTGCCCTCTCTCAGCTCTTCGAGAGCCTTCTGATACCATTCATGTTTTCTTGAGGTGTGATTGATAACGAGGTCAATGATAATATTGATGTTACGCTTGTGGCATTCGCTGACAAGCTCCTTCATATCATCCATTGTTCCGTACTTTTCATCTATTGCCTTATAGTCAACTACATTGTATTTATGATAAGACGGAGAGGGCATGATCGGCATAAGCCATATTCCCTCTATGCCAAGGTCGTCAGTAGTTTTTATGTCACCGTCATTGAGATAATCAAGTCTCTGCGTGATACCTTTCAGGTCGCCGACACCGTCACCGTCCGAATCACTGAATGAATACGGAAATATCTCATAAAAGGTGCGGTATTTATCAGAAGATGCTGTTGCTTCCACTGTTTTGAAGCCGCCGTCTTCAGGAAGAGTAAGTGCTCCGCCCGGCGAGGTACTTCCTGTGCTCTGCTGATCGGGAGCAGAACTTGGCGACAGTGGGATCGTCTGTCCTGCACAGCCGCTTACAAGTGCGGAAGAACACAAGATCGCCGCAATTATTCCTGCGACAAATCGTTTTTGAACCATCTGAATTCTCCTTTTTTAAAAAATTAAGCAGGGCAGCCTTGACCACCCTGCTTGAGTTTGAAATTAGCCCTTTACAGCACCGCCTGTTACGCCCGCAACATAGAATCTCTGCATGATCAGAAATACTGTGGTGATCGGGATAGCAACAACAATTGCGCCGGCGCAGAATGTTGTAAAGTATTCCATTATGGATTCTCTTTCGATCATTCTGTAAAGACCGTAAGCAACGGTGTAGTTATCAACGTTGTCTTTCATGAAGTAGCTTACAAAGATATAGTCTGTCCACGGACCGATAAAGGTGGTAAGAGCAGTATATACTATGATCGGCTTTGAAAGAGGAAGGATTATCTGCCAGAAGATCTGATGTCTTGTAGCACCATCGATCTTAGCAGCTTCGTCAAGAGATCTTGAGATAGTATCAAAGTATCCTTTTGCGACCTGATATCCGAGACCTGCACCTGCCGAGTATACGATAACGAGAGCAACCAGACTCTGTGAAAGACCGAGCATACCCATGATAGCGTATACAGCAGCCATTGACATGAATCCGGGGAACATGCCGAGGATAAGACCGAGGTTAAGGAAGGTCTTACGTGATTTGAATCTCAGACGGCTGAACGCATATGAAACCATCAGAACAAGCAGCGTGGAGAATGCGCAGGAGAAGATAGCAACGATAAGAGTGTTCATAAACCACTTACCAAACGGGAATTTATCGTTTGTAAAGAGGTTTACGTAGTTATGGAATGTCCACTGTTTCGGGAAAAGGTATGATACAGCCGTACCCTGTTCACCACGGAAGGACTGGAGAATAAGCCATACGATAGGAAGTATCCATATGATACACATAACGACGAGGATCGCATAGACAACTATATTCGCAAGCTTTCTCTTGGCTGCATAACCAGACTGCATATTAGCATTTGAATTTGTCATGAGAATTCCTCCTCGTTCTTTGATGCCTTGGACATGTTGAATGTGATAAGTGAACCGATGGAGCAGATAAGGAATACGATAATACCGATAACTGCTGCCAGGTTGAAGTCTGACGTATCAACGGTCAGCTTATACAGCCATGTTACAAGGAGGTCGGTCTGACCCGACTGATAGTAATCCGAAGAGTTCGGACCACCGCCTGTGAGAAGGTAAATAAGGTTAAAGTTGTTGATATTACCAACAAAGGTGGTGATCAGATAAGGTGTGGTTACGAAGAAGATGTACGGGAAGGTGATCTTGGTGAACTGCTGAACTGCATTTGCACCGTCGATACGTGCGCTCTCGTAAAGATCTTCGGGAATGTTCATAAGCAGACCGGAGGAGATAAGCATTGTGTAGGGGATACCGACCCACATGTTAACAACAATAACAACTATTCTTGCCATCATAGGATCAGTGAGCCACCTTACATGCCAGCCCATCATAAGATTGAGAGATCCGTCGTCGCCGAGAAGAAGTCTCATAAGAAGGAGTGTTACGAACTGGGGAACAGCAGCTGTTACAACGAAAACTGTTCTCCAAAGTGCCTTGAACTTGATGCCCTTCTTGTTGATAAGGAGAGCAAGGATGATACCGCCGATGTAGTTAGTAAATGTAGCAAATACAGCCCATACAAGTGTCCATACAAGGATCTTGAAGAAGGTCTGCGATTTGAGCGGGTTAGCATAGAATACATCTGCGAAGTTCTGCAGACCTACCCACCAGAACAGCTTACCTGGTGCCTGGTGCGACTGGTCGTAGTTTGTAAATGCGATAAAAATGGTGAATACTATCGGAAGGACAGTAAACATCAACAGTCCGACTACCGGGATAACGAGCATTGTAACATGGAAACGCTCGTCGAGGAACATCTTCATTTCAGTAATGAAGCCGATGTTCTTCTTGCCCTCAGCCTTTACGAGCTGGGTATTGTAAGCGCTCTTTGTGTTAACAACGTAAACTGCAATGAAAGCGATGGTGATAAGGATCGAAAGTACGCCGAAAAGAAGAACGTGCATCGAGTTATCACCGAAGATGGTCGTTTCGAATCCGAGTTCGTCCTCGATCTTCTGTGTTGCTACAGCTCCGAGAACACCGTCCTGAATGATGTTTTCATCAGGAATATAAACGTTGTTGCAGTAGAAAAGTGAAAGCCACTTTATTCCGAAGGTAGCCATATAATAAATGTAGCCACACTGAACAGCGAGGAAAATAATGCCCTTCATTATCTGGCCATGGAAAATATTGCCCATACCCATGATTATGTAGGAAAGCTTTGTTCCTATATCGCCTCTGATGAAGCGCTGGCCATAACCCTTGAAGCCATTGCCTATGAACGTAAAGATCTTCTTGAAAAAGAACACTATTACAGAACCAAGCATTTTGATTGCTCCCGGAATGCCCTGGAAGAAAGATTTTACTTTATATGCTATCTGCTGACTTTTTGTCATCTGCATATAATCAAGATAGTTCATTCAAAAATCAACTCCTTTGTAATTATTTTAATTATTCGTCAATTATGAGCAGCCCGCCAGTAAGGGTAGGCTGCCCACAATCTCAGTTGATCGAATTAAAATAATTAGTTAGCGAAGCCGGCAACTACCAGTTCAAGCTTAGCTCTGAGTTCGTCGTCGGTAAGGTTGCCCTTAGCTGTAAGGATCTCGCCGCCGATAGCGCCGACAGGAGTCCAGTACTTACCGCCTGCATTTGACTGCGGCTGTGAGAAGGGACGCTGACCCTCGATAGCCTTAGCAGCTTCGTCTGCTGCGAGAGCATCTACTGCGCCGTTGAGTTCTTCATTTGTAACTGCCTTGAGAGAATCGGTCGTTGCTGTGGGGATAAAGCCTCTTCTCAGAGTCTCGCCCTTGTCGTTCTTAACGCCGTAATATCTCTTGAGCTGTGACTCGGGGCAGGTAAGGAAGTATGCAAGAACCTGAGCAGATACCGGGAACTTGGTAGCAGCGTTAACGCCCTCTACCTTGTAGCCGCCAAATGAGCAGAGCTGCTTCTGTTCGCCGCTCATAAGAACTGTGGGAAGCTTAGCAGCGCCGAGGTTCTCTGCGCCGATCTTTTCTCTGATAGCAGGGCCGTTCCATGTACCTGTTACAGCAGCCTTTACTGAGCCGTTATCGAAGCCGTTTACAACAGCACTGTCATCGCCCGAGCCCTTGAAGCCGTTGTCTGCGCTCTCGCAGAGATGTGCGATAGCCTTTGCACCGTTAAGACCTTCCTCTGTATTGAAGGTACCCTCCTGAGTCTTGCCGTCCTTGAGGTTGATGGTAACACCGGCTGTGAAGAAGAAGCCTGAGTTGTACCAAGCGTTATCAACAGCCATAAGTACGTTTGTGCCCTTTTCCTTTGCCTTTGCTACCATACCGTCGAAGCTCTCGAGATCAGCAGCATCAAATACGGTCTTGTCATAGTACATGAAGTAACCGTTATCAGCAGTTCTCGGGAAAGCATAAGGAGTTCCGTCGATAGAGCATACTGCAACAGCTGCGTCAGTATTGTCAGCTACAACGTTATTGTTGAACAGCGGAGAGATCTTAGCGATAGCGCCTGCCTGTACAAGACCTCTGAGCTGGTCGTCAGCGAAATTGAAGATATCAGCGCCGACTGAAGGATCCTGGAGGATAGCAGTAGCAGCCTTGTCTTCGCCGTATGCGCCCTGAACCTGAATAGCGAATGAGTAACGGGGATCTTCGTAGATCTTCTTGAACTGCTCGATAAGAGCCATCTCGAAGAGACGGTCATCACCTGAGCACCAAACCTTGAGCTTGATCTTGCCTTCGTTTGCCTCAGCCTCAGATGCCATCTTGTCCTTAAGAGTTGTTGTCATCTCATCTGTGAAGATGGGCTTTGCGTCGGGCTTTTCAGCTGACTGAGAGCCTTCACCGCTTGCCTGGGAAGCAGCAGGTGTGCTTGTGCCGCCGCTTACCTGAGTTGTGCCGCCGCCGTTAGTACAGCCTGCGAGAGCAGTAGCAGCCATCATACCAGCGAGAACGAACGCAAGTGTTCTTTTTGTTTTAGAAACCATTGTAATGTCCCTCTTTCTGTTTATTTTTGTTTTGCACGTTTCGTGCCTGACGGCCGAAAACACCGACTGCAGACCACACTCTGTTTCAGACACAGCAATGGTCATGGTGCTTGCCAGCCACTGTAATAATGATAGCATAGGATGATATTGATTTCAACGGCTTGCCACCAATTTTATTCAATTGAATAAATGTTGTTTGTATTATTTGTTTAAGTTGACTTTACAATAATCCCTTTTTGTTATTTATGTCAATTTTAAACAGCGTTTTTTGATTATTTATTATAATTTGCTTTTGGTAGATTTGCATAAAACATATTTTTTAAATCATTGAATATTATTTCAAATCTTAATAATTATTTCAAAATGGTGTCAAAAACCGCCTCAAAACAGCCATTTTCAGAGTTTACATTGTCAAATTACACAAAACCGGAATAAAACAAAGGTCTGTCACATTAACCCCGCCCCGTCCGCCCGACCGCGCCTTCGGCGCGACCGGGCTAATAATTTTTTCAGGGGTGCAAGGTGCCTTGCGCATGGCACCCCTGAAAAAACACTAGAAAAAGTGCACCGCAGGGGTAGGCGCACCCTCTGCAACTGTATAACAGGGTAAACGCGACAGCTCCAACAATAATTTCGTACGCAAAAAAACTGCCGCAAAACCGAGTTTTGCGGCAGTCTTATCAGATGTCGGCATCTTCCTATTTTCCCGGGACGTTACCATCCAAGTATCTTCGGCACTATCGAGCTTAACTTCCGTGTTCGGCATGGGAACGGG
>CADCPT010000159.1 GCA_902803385.1 uncultured Ruminococcus sp. | reverse complement strand
GGCACATGACACCCAGAGATATATTGAAATATTCTCTGATGAAAGTAACCGATATCGTTGTTGTTTGATTTATCTCTCTGACGGAAAATCTCATTACCTACTATTTCTTCCCATGAAGAATGATAAACGGTTTTATCAAAAATTAGCTTTATCGGATCTATAATATTTTTATTAAAACGCTTTAGGTCAAACGATTCGAGCTTTTCACCGTATTTTTCTATAGTGGCTTTAACATGATTGGTAAAATCATCTTCATTGATAAAATCAAGTGTCCACATTATTCCAATACCTCCAATGATTCTCGTATTTTTGTAGCAATATCAAATGCAAGATTAACGGGAACGGCATTGCCAACCTGTTTATACTGTGAGCCGATACTTCCGCAAAACTGCCATTCATCAGGAAAGCTTTGACAGCGAGCATTTTCTCTTATTGTAAATGGTCTTGCTTCAAGTGGATGGCATCGATCTGTTTGCTTCTGGCTTGGGGATGTAAGGACAGTTAAAGAAGGTTCATCAAGACTGAGTCTTCGCAATATGCCAGTTCTGCCGCCCTCCATATACCAACAGCTTTTCATATACTCCTTTGCTATATCTTCCGGAATATCTCTCCAATAGCCACCCGGAGGAACAAGCTCAAATATTTTTCGCTTATAGTCAGAATAAGGTGTTCCTTCGCTTTCCGGGCAATCAAGCAAAATATCTCTTAATACCGGCTTGTATGAATGCGGCTTCGGAAATGAAAAATGAATCTGATCAACAAGATCATTTCTTACTCCTATAGTTATCAGACGTTCACGCTTTTGAGCAACACCAAAATCCCACGCATTTAACACCTTCTTCTGAATCGTATATCCTGTATTCTCAAAGATATCTATGATTGTTTTATATGTTCTTCCTTTATCATGTGATAATAAACCCCGAACATTTTCAAACAAGAACATTTTAGGCTGAAGCTGCTCCAGAAACTTAGCATAGTGATAAAACAATGTGCCACGAGCATCTTCAAGTCCTAATCTTTTTCCTGCATATGAAAAGCTTTGACATGGAGCACCACCTGACAATAAATCAAGATCACCTTTTTTCAGCCCAAAATATTCCCGCAAATCAAGACAGGATATATTAGCGATATCATCATTAATAACATGCCACTTGGGACGATTCTTTCTAAGAGTATCTGATGCATCTTTATCAATTTCTATTAATCCAATAGTATCAAATCCGGCTTTTTCCACACCAAGAGCGAGCCCTCCTGCTCCGGCAAATAATTCAATGGTAGTAGGTTTTCTTTTGCTATTTATTGTTTTCATACTATCACCACATTCTATTCTGATGAAGCAAAATACTCCACTCTCTACACTCCAAACTCATATCCCCGCTCCGTTCTCATAGCCCTCGAAGGCCTCTTTAAGCCCGGTAAGCCTGCGGTCAAGGTCGGTAAGCCTTTCCTCAACCGGATCAGTGTAATGGATCTGGTCAAGGTCTGTGCATGGCGATACCTTTTCGCCGTTCAGCCTTACTATCTTTGCAGGAACGCCGACAGCGGTCGCATTATCAGGCACCTCAGTCAGCACAACAGCACCGGCGGCTATCCGTGCATTGTCACCCACCCTGAAAGGTCCGAGTACCTTTGCGCCTGACCCGACAAGAACATTATTGCCGAGAGTAGGATGACGCTTTCCCTGATCCTTACCGGTACCGCCAAGGGTAACACCCTGATATATTGTGCAGTTATCGCCGATTTCTGCGGTCTCGCCTATAACCACGCCCATACCATGATCTATAAAAAGACCCTTTCCGATTGTTGCGCCGGGATGTATCTCGATCCCCGTTCTGTGACGTGAGCGCTGTGATATCCATCGCGCGATCAGCTTCATGTTATGCCTGAAAAACCAGTTTGCGACCCTGTGGTCACGCACTGCACGAAAGCCCGAATACAGAAAATAGACCTCTGCCCTGCTTCTTGCGGCAGGGTCTCTTGCCATTATGGAATCAAGCTCCGACTTCAGCTCATCAAACAACAAATCACCCCATTTGTTTCTATGCTTTGGCAGAGCCAAAGAAAACAACAATTCCTCATTCCTGATTACTAATTACTCATTAATAATAAAAGCCCCTTCAGCCGAAGCCAAAGGGGCGCATAAGCGCGGTTCCACCCTATTCAGCGGCTATAATGCCGCCCTCATTTGCTCTGTAACGGGAGCACCCGTGCCGGACTAATCGAAGCCTTTCGCCCGACAGGCTCAAAAGTGCATTCACGACTGCCTACAGGATATCTCGCACCAACCGATACCTCTCTGGGCTGTTTTGCCGCCGCTACTTGTCTTTGTCAAAGCCTTTTCTTATATAACAAACGTCGATGTCCCCCGCCTCTTCAGGCGGCGGGTGGAATACGTCCGTCGGTGGCGGGTCAGGATCCCCCACCGACGCCCGTAGGAGCAAAAGCTCCCCGACGTCTGCCCCAGGCGTCGCTCGCTCCGATCAAGCGAGC
>CADCPT010000158.1 GCA_902803385.1 uncultured Ruminococcus sp. | reverse complement strand
TGTACTTACGTTGAAGAGAACTGCTGTTTCGGAATTGAGGCCAAGCTCCTTGTAATTCTCTACCTTAGCCTTTGAAGCTGTGTAAACAACAAAATCAGGCTCGAATGTTGCTTCTTCCTCAGCAGTGGGTCTGATGAACATGTTCTTTACAAAATGAGCCTGCCAGGCAACCTCCATTATGAAACGAACAGCCATTCTTGTGTCCTTGTTAGCGCCGCAGAATGCGTCAACAACATAGAGCTTCTTGCCTGAAAGCTCATCCTGAGCAAGCTTTTTGCAAGCCTCCCATGCCTCCTGAGAAGCAGGGTGGTTATCGTTGGGATACTCAGGTGTTGTCCACCATACTGTATCCTTTGACTTTTCATCCATAACGATGAATTTGTCTTTAGGAGAACGTCCTGTGTAGATACCGGTCATTACGTTTACTGCGCCGAGCTCAGTTACCTGACCCTTTTCGTAGCCTTCGAGTGAAGGATCTGTTTCGTCCTTGTAAAGTGCTTCGTAAGAGGGGTTGTAAACGACCTCTTTTACGTCAGTAATACCGTATTTGCTCATATCAATGTTTGACATAATTTCGACTCCTTTTCTTTCTTGAAAATTCATATATATCATACATCAAATGATGTTTGATGTCAAGTACCGATGCGGCTTATATCAGTGCCGATGTGCCGCCGGTCTCATTTCGTGCAGTCGCTCACCCCGGTTGCTCTTATCGGATACTCGGGTATCAACGCCGCACTCCTGCTTTTGCCAGATATGATGATTATATGCCTTTTCTGTGCCTGTATATGCGGATGATCAATGCGTATCAGTAGCTTTCGCTGACCATTTTTCTAAGCTTGTCCTTATCCGTTATCCTGATGCCCTTTCTTGAAAGCTCAACAATACCATCTGTCTGAAAGTATTTCAGCATACGTGAAACAGCCTCTCTTGCCGAGCTGATGTTTTTTGCTATCTGTTCATGTGTAAGATTCAGTGTCAGGCTATCATTTCTGACCATCTCATCCCATAGGAAAACGGCTATTCTTTTGTCAAGGCTCATAAAAAGTATCTGCTGCATTACCCATACAACGTCCGAGAATCTTTTCACCGCATTATCCAGTGCATAGTTTGCTACATAAAGGTTTTCGGAAGCTACGCGGCTCATCGTTTCGCCGTTGACTATATACACGCTGCAGTCTTCCTCACATTCGAGCATAACGTCAAAGGTTATCGACTGCAGAACACAGGATGCTGACAGCATGCATACTTCTCCGGGCTTGAAACGGTAAAGCGTTATTTCCTTTCCGTTTTCGGACTGTATAAAGGCTCTCAGTGTGCCGCTGATCATCATTACTGCTCCGATACATATATCTGTAGAGGATGTGATATCCGTTCCCTTGGGAAAGCTGTATTCAGTCGTATCTGCACAAAGGCTTTCCTTCTGAACATCGGTAAGCTTATCCCAGAAGGGAAAGTACTGCCGGTAAACAAGCCGGCACTGCGGTATTTTTATCGGCATATCCATCCACCTTCGTTATTCTTTTACGGCAGCAGCGACAACGTCCTTTACCTGTGCAAGAGCAGCATCTATTTTAGAGATATCTCCCACGCCTGCCATTGCGCGCTCAGGCTTTCCGCCGCCTTTTCCGCCGACAAGCCCCGCGACCTCTTTGATGATCTTTCCGGCGTGTGCTCCCTTGCCAATGGTATCCTTTCCGCATGCGACCGATATGTTTGCCTTGCCTTCTTCTATTGCAAACATAACAGCAATGCAGTCAGGAGCTATTTCAAGTACCCTGTCTGTCATTGTTTTGAGCGCTGCGCTGTTTGTGCCGGCAAATTTTGCACAGGCAATGCGGATGCCGTTTTCGGTAACGGCTGAAGCGAGCATATTTTCAACACCCTGTGATGAGAGCTTAGCAGTGAGGGCTTCGATCTCCTTGTCCTTGGCTTTGTTTTCTTCGGCAAGACGTTCCAGAGCATCATTGAATTTAGAAGCGCTGTTTATTTTCAGGACCTTCATGCCGTCTGAAATGGTCTTGTCATAGCTGTCAAGCAGCTCTATGATGCCCCAGCCTGTAACTGCTTCGATCCTTCTTACACCTGCCGCTACGGAGTTTTCTGAGGTTATCCGGAACAGACCAAGCTTTGCAGTATTATCCATATGTGTGCCGCCGCAGAATTCACGGGAGAAATCTCCTGCCATAACAACTCTTACGACATCGCCGTATTTTTCGCCGAAGAGAGCCATTGCGCCGAGCTTTTTAGCTTCTTCAATGGGCATTTCCCTTGTTTCTACCGGATATGCCTTTGCGATCTCTTTGTTAACAAGATATTCTACCTTTTTAAGTTCCTGCACAGTAAGGGCAGAGAAATGAGTGAAGTCGAAACGCAGCTTTTCATCAGTTACAAGCTGACCAGCCTGTTCAACGTGGCTTCCGAGTACCTGTCTCAGTGCTGCCTGAAGCAAATGCGCTGCTGTATGGTTTCTCATAATTGCAAATCTTGCTACCCTGTTGACTTCTGCTCTTACGGGTTCGCCTACTTCTATGGTTCCTTCGTCTATTTTGCAGCGGTGCATAAATATACCGTTGTTGTCCTTGACAGTATCAACTACGGAAATAACAGCCTTATCAGTTCTGATGGTGCCGATATCACCGATCTGTCCGCCGCTTTCGGCATAGAACGGAGTTTCGTCAAGTACAATAACAACATCTTCTCCCGTACCGCCGAATTCTGTTTTTTCGCCGTCCTTGACGATAGCTTTTATAACGGCGTCACAGTTAAGTGTGGTATAGCCGAGGAATTTCGTTTTTTCGATCCCGCTGAAATCCACGGCATCGCTGAGCCATGCCTCTGTATCTGATTTCTTTCTTGCTTCCTTCGCTCTTTTTTTCTGCTCAGAGAGCAGCTTGTCATAGCCGGCAATATCAACAGTCATTCCCTTTTCGGCAGCGATCTCTTTGATAAGGTCAACAGGGAATCCGAAGGTATCGTTGAGCCTGAATGCATCCTCGCCTGAAATACGGTTTATTTCAGATCTTTCAATTATATCATTGAGAAGAGCAAAGCCCTGATCCAGAGTTCTGCCAAAAGCTTCTTCTTCTGTTTTTATGACCTTTGTAATGATCTCGCGCTTTTCTGCCAGCTCGGGATAAGCCGGGTTTTCAGCTATTACCGTGTCAACTACTTTATAAAGGAAGGATTCTTTCACACCGAGAAGTCTGCCATGGCGCGCTGCTCTTCTGAGAAGCCTTCTGAGAACATAACCTCTGCCTTCGTTTGACGGCATTACACCGTCACCGATCATGAATGTTACGCTGCGAATGTGGTCGGTGATAACTCTC
>CADCPT010000157.1 GCA_902803385.1 uncultured Ruminococcus sp. | reverse complement strand
TTTATTATAGTGTTTTTTAAGAGGTGCCGCGAGCGAAGCTCGCGGCACCTCTTAAAAAACAAGTCTTTGAATAGCCCGGTCGCGCCGAAGGCGCGGTCGGGCGGATGGGCAATGCTAATGCGACAGTCCTATCTGAAAAAACACTATAAAAGAGTGCGCCCCAAGAGCACTTTCTTCGGGCGCACCCAGGGCGCAGACGGCAGGATACATACGTATTTCCGAAAAAATAATATTAAGATGTTTACATATCTTTTTAAAAGATGTATAATAAAAATGTATGATTTACACTAATATCCCGGAGGTGCGGAATTATGGATGATAATGCTATGGCTCCTGCTGTTCAGACAGAACAGGAGTTTGTAAAAAAGCTTGATATCAGTGCAGATGTGGTGCCTGTTGTCAACTATGCCCTTGTACATAACGGCTTTTCTGTTTTTTCGGCAGTTCAGCTCGAGAATCTTACGGAAGAGGATATAACAGACGTAGTGCTCTGTTTTTCATCTTCGCCTGCGGTATTCATTTCTTCGCAGCTTCATGTGGATCTTATCCCGGCAAGAACTGCGGTGGCGGTCGATGTTTCCTCATTTGTGCCGGACGGAGAGTACCTTGCCGGTCTTACGGAGGGCGTCAGCTGCCATATGGTGCTTTCAGCCGTACAGAACGGAATAAAGCTCGGCGAAACGAGCAAAGACGTTTCCGCCCTTGCATTTGACGAATGGCATGGCTCGCTTTATTATCCCGAGCTTCTAAGCGCTTTCGTTACACCGAATGCGCATGAGATAACAGGCCTGCTCAAAAGGGTAGGAGAGCTTGTGGGAGAATGGACAGGCGATCCCTCGCTTGATTCCTATCTCAGCTCCGATCCCAACAGAGTGCTTAAAATGGCTGCCGCAGCTTATGAGGCTCTCAGAGAGCTTGACATAACATACGCAGTCCATCCTGCAAGCTTTGAGACAACAGGGCAGAGGGTACGTCTTGCAGATGCGGTTATGACCGATAAGCTCGGCAACTGCATTGATATTTCTCTTATGTACGCATCGATCCTGGAAGCAATGGGACTGAATCCGCTGCTTATACTGACAAACGGCCATGTTTTTTCAGGAGTGTGGCTGGAGGATATGCTGTTCCCGGAGGCTGTTCTTGATGATCCTTCTCTGCTTTCAAAGCGTCTTGCTCCGGGCGTTAATGAAGTGTCTGTCGTTGAGTGTACCCTCGCGCGTTCCGGCAGCAATACAAAATATGACGACGCTTCTGCTTCGGCAGTAAAGGAAATAAAGAATGCAGAGCTGATAATAGACGTTCGCCGCGCGAGACTGAGCGGAATAAAGCCTCTGCCGGCGCGTATCAGAACAGAAAACGGCGTCAGACTTGATACGTCCGTAAAAGCTGAGCAGGAAGCAGCACCTCCGCCGAGAGAGCTTGTAGATACCGTCAGCGCCGACCCGGTCGAAGAGACTCCGGCTACAAGAAAGGCGTCATGGGAAAGAAAGCTTCTTGACCTCGGACTCAGGAATACCCTTGTCAGCATGAGGATGTCAAAATCCCTTATACCTGTTCTGACTACGTCCATTGACGAGCTTGAGGATGCGCTTGCGGACGGAAGCGAGTTTTCCGTTCTTCCGAAGCCGCAGGAGCTTGCTTCAAAGGAGCTTGGCTTTGAAAATCTTCATCAGGTAGAGGAAATGAGCGCGATAATAAAGAGTGAATTCAAAAATCGCCGCCTGCGCTCAATATTTACGGATACAGAGCTTACAAAAGCTATCAAGGAGCTGTACCGCTCTTCAAAGGCTTCGCTTGAAGAGAACGGCGCAAATACCCTGTATATTGCGTTGGGTCTTCTGAAGTGGTATGAAAATCCCCGCAGCACAAGGGCAAGATATGCGCCTATATTGCTGCTTCCGATAGAAATGATAAGGAAATCCGCTGCTCAGGGATATACTATCCGCCTGCGCGATGATGAGATACAGATGAACGTAACTATCCTCGAAAAGCTTCGTCAGGATTTCGAGATAACCGTTTCCGGTCTGGATCCGCTTCCGACAGATGAACACGGAATAGATACACGCAAGGTATTCACCATTATCCGAAAGGCGATACTTGAACATAAAAACTGGGATGTTTACGAATCCGCTTATCTGGGAGTTTTCTCATTCTCACAGTTCGTGATGTGGAATGATATCCGTATGCGCAGTGACGAGCTTGAAAAGAACAAGATAGTCAAAAGCCTTATCGAAGGCAGTCTGCAGTGGGAAGGCAAGGAAATGACCATAGGAAGCCATGTTCCCGAGGATAAGGCTTTGCTCCCACTTGCTGCCGACGCTTCACAGCTTTTTGCTATCGAGGCAGCCTGCGAGGGAGAAAGCTTTGTTCTTCACGGCCCTCCCGGAACAGGTAAATCTCAGACGATAACAGCCATGATCGCAAATGCACTCGGTGACGGAAAGACAGTGCTTTTTGTTGCGGAAAAAATGGCTGCTCTCGAGGTCGTTCAGAAAAGACTTGAAAAGATAGGTCTCGGTCCCT
This sequence comes from uncultured Ruminococcus sp., assembly GCA_902803385.1. GTDB lineage: Bacteria > Bacillota > Clostridia > Oscillospirales > Acutalibacteraceae > UBA1213. The sequence continues at coordinate 4,230 of CADCPT010000157.1, read as the reverse complement.
TCTGTCTGGAGCTTCATTCCAACAAGGCACGCAAAAAAGCTGTTCTTGAGCAGCTCAGACGCGCTACCGAGGTCACAAAGGAGGCTTCGCCCGACGAGTTCAAGGCAAGGGCAGCTCAGGCAGCAAGGCTGCGCTCGGAGCTGGATTCCTACACCGCAGCTCTGCATAAAAAACAGAAATGCGGAATGGATATCTACGAGCTTATAAATTTGTATGAAATGAATAAGTCCGCACCTGATATAACGCCGTTTACCGAGGAGGAGCTTTCATCCTTTACGGCGGAGAGGCTTTCCGAGGCGGAAGCTGCTCTGGGCGAGCTTATAGCGGCTGCCGGTGATTACGGCGAGCTTAAGGATAATCCTCTTTCACGTATTCAGGTGACGGAATATTCACGCAGCATGAAAGACGATCTGCCGGAAATGATCAATGCCTACCGCGCTGCCGCTGAGAATATAAAAGAACCCCTGAAAAAGCTTTCAGATGCCTGTATGTTTACGGTAAGGAGCTTTGAGGATGCAGCAAAGCTTTCCGCTTCATCGGGAAATGCGCTGGAGTGGAAGAGCCTTCCTTCCGGCTGGGGAACTGCAAGAGGCATATATATGTATCTTTCCAGCGTCCGCGAAATGTGTGATACACATATGAGCGCTGAAAAGAGAAAAAAAGCTCTGCTTGAAAAGTGGAACGAAAGCTTTCTGGAGCTGGACGGCAAAGCCCTGTCTGCAGAGCTTAACGAAGCAAATTCAAAGATGTTCCTTGTAAAAGGAATGGCAGTCAATAATGTTGTGAAAAAACTCGCTCCTCATTCAAAGGGCGTTGTCAATAAGGATAAGCTGTCAAACGACCTTCAGGAGCTTGTACTCTTCCAGGATGAAAGAACTGTATGCAAGAATCTGACAGATGTGTATGCCGGCGATCTCGGTGATTTCTATAATGGCTGGCTTACCGACTGGGCGGAGATACGCAGGCTTACAGATAAGGCGGAAAAGCTTGCGACTGATATGAAGGAAATAAGCGGCGGAGAGGAATTTCGCACCGATTTCTGCAGCAATCCCGAAAACTTCCGCACTGCTGCTGAGTTTATACCTCTCTGGAGCGCTTTTGTCAAAGCAAGGATCGCTTTGTACAATGCCGTAAAGCCAGGCGCTTATTCCGGAGATGACTTTGTTGATGCTGAGATAAGGCTTTGCAGCGGTCTTGAAGAAGGTCTGCCGAAGCTCAGGGAATGGACTGTTCTCGTTGCATGCCGCAAACGCTGCGAAGAGCTTAAGCTTACACCTGTAGTAAAGGCTCTTATGGACGGAGCTGAAACAGCTACCATCGCTTCATCAATGAAAAAGGCTCTTGCAAAGGGTCTTGCAAACCGCGCAATCGACAGCTACAATGCTCTTAATCACTTTACCGGAGCCTCCTTTGAAAAGAAGATAGATCAGCTCCGCGGCCTTGACGGCGAGATAATGGAGCTTACAAAGAAGGAAATATACTGCCGTCTTGCAGCAAAGGTGCCGAATTTTGAAAGGGAATCTCAGAAGGATCCCAGACTTGCGACCGTTATGAAGCTTATCCGAAACGGCGGCAGGGGAGTGAGCATACGCAATCTCTTTGAACAGCTGCAGGAGGTCATAACAAGACTTTGTCCATGTATGCTTATGAGCCCGATATCCGCGGCACAGTATCTTGATCCGAACAGAGAACCGTTTGACCTTGTTGTTTTCGATGAGGCTTCACAGATGCAGACATGTAAGGCAGTCGGAGCTCTTGCAAGAGGCAAAAATGCAGTTATTGTCGGCGACCCAAAGCAGATGCCGCCTACATCCTTCTTCTCTGTAAGCGCTACGGACGAAGAGGATATTGAGACCGAGGATCTTGAAAGCATTCTTGACGACTGTCTTGCACTGAATATGCCTCAGACAAAGCTTCTCTGGCATTACCGCAGCCGCCATGAAAGCCTTATAGCCTTCTCGAACCGCCGCTTTTACGAAAACAAGCTATTTACCTTCCCGTCCGTAAACGACAGGGAACAGAAAGTCCGTCTTGTTGAGGTAGACGGTGTATTTGACCGCGGCAAGACAAGACAGAATCGTGCAGAGGCTGAAGCTGTGGTCGAGGAACTGAAGCGCCGCGCACATGACCCGTCTGTCTCTTCGCTTTCAGTCGGTATAGTTACCTTCAATATCATGCAGCAGAATCTTATCGACGATCTTCTGAATGAAGCCTGTAAGACTGACCCCGTTCTTGAAAGCTGGGCATACAACAGCAAGGAGCCGCTGTTTATCAAGAATCTTGAAAACGTTCAGGGCGACGAGCGTGATGTTATCCTCTTCTCTGTCGGCTACGGTCCGGATAAGGACGGCAGGATAACGATGAATTTCGGTCCGCTCAACAGAGACGGCGGCTGGCGCAGACTTAATGTTGCAGTATCGCGCGCAAGGTGTGAGATGATAATCTACTCCACTCTTACCGCGGATATGATAAATCTGTCCCGTACATCTGCAGAAGGTGTTGCAGCCCTGCGCTCCTTCCTGGAGTATGCATCAGGAAAGACTTTGCCCGAAACATCGGCCTCTGCTACAAAAAAGAGCAGCGACACATGTGCCGTTGCGGAATCAATATGCAGCGAGCTTGAAGCTAAGGGCTTCAAAACAGTCAGAAACGTCGGTAAATCCGAATATAAGCTTGATATCGGCATAGTGGATCCTGAGGATAACGACAGATATCTTCTCGGAATCCTGCTTGACGGTTCAGCCTACAGCTCCGCAAAGACTACACGTGACCGCGAGATCGCACAGATAAGCGTTCTCGAAGGTCTTGGCTGGAGCATTATGAGGGTCTGGTCTATCGACTGGTGGGACAGTCCCAAAAAAGAAATGAAGAAGATATATGAGCGTCTTGCTGCTGAGCAGATAGCCGCCCGTGAAAGAAGGGCAGAGGAAGAAAAGCAGAGGACTGAAAAAGCTGCCGCAGCAGCCGCTGCAAATGCAGAGCTTATGGCCAAGCAGGCAGCTAAAAAAGCAGAGACTTATGAAGCGCCGTTTAACGTTGATGATCCCGAGCCCGAGACAGCGCCTGAGCCTGAGACAGTGCCTGAGCCTGAGACAGTGCCCGAGCCTGAGACAGCGCCTGAGCCCGAGACAGTGCCCGAGCCGGAAATAGTGCCCGAGCCGGAAATAGTGCCCGAGCCCGAGACAGTGCCCGAGCCCGAGACAGCGCCCGAGCCTGAGACAGTGCCCGAGCCTGAGACAGCGCCTGAGCCCGAGACAGCGCCTGAGCCCGAGACAGTGCCCGAGCCTGAGACAGTGCCCGAGCCTGAGACAGTACCCGAGCCCGAGACAGCGCCCGAGCCCGAGACAGCGCCCGAGCCCGAGACAGCGCCCGAGCCTGAGACAGTACCCGAGCCCGAGACAGCGCCCGAGCCTGAAAAAGTAGGTCTTATAGAACAACTTGGAGATGCTGTTACAAAGATAAAGAAATATGAGGCTGTTTCAATACCTGTTATATGGCTTTCTGAGGATGAGTTCACCGAACAGGCCAATGCTATGGGCATAAAGAAGCGCATAGAGCAGATCGTACAGGCTGAGGCGCCTGTCAGTGAGAAATTACTTATCACAAGGCTTCTTGCAAGCTGTGCAATAGATGACGCTTCAAAAACAGCATCTGATCATGCAAAGAAGCTTATTACCGAGCTGGGATATCTCAGAACTTCGGATAACGGTCACGTATTTGTCTGGAACAGCGGAAGCATACCCGGAGGCTATATTATGTTCCGCTCTGCCGGAGAAGGAGAAAACAGCCGCAGTGCATCCGATGTCCCGATAGAAGAGGCGGTAAATGCTATCTATTACATTCTCGGAAATATAGACGAACCTGCAGGCAGTGATGAACTCATCCACTGCGCAGGAGAAGTGATGAAGCTGAGCTCTGACGGCGCTGAAAAGGACAGGCTGTTCAATAATGCTGTCAGCTACGGTGTGAGAGTAAAGAATCTTGAACGCGATGACGACGGCAATATCAGTCTTACCGCAAACGGCAAAAAACGTGCGCAGGCTTTGATAAGCAACATCAAATAATCAAAAACGGAAACAGGAGCTGTGAAAAAATTCACGGCTCCTTCGCTATACAAAGTGCGCCCGAAGGAAGTGCCCTTGGGGTGCGCCTACCTTGCGGCGCACTTTTTTATAGTGTTTTTTCAGGGGTGCCAGGCGCGAAGCGCCTGGCACCCCTGAAAAAACAAAT
>CADCPT010000156.1 GCA_902803385.1 uncultured Ruminococcus sp. | reverse complement strand
ACCCTTCTTCTGCCGTAGATAACAATGCACTCAAATTCGTTTCCGTAATATCGTTTATTAAGCTTTGAAAGTTCCTTTTCTCTGCAATAGAACATATATCTCCCTCCAAAACAACCGGCGAGCCGCCGGAGCCATAATAAAGCATTTTTTTAGCTGAGAAAACTAACTTTTGTTTTCCGTCAGCTTCTAATACATCCTCATAAGCTCTGCTGCACATTCGTTTTCGGTCATTTTGAGGGAAAATCCATATGCCTGCATAACAACTCCTCGCATTATCTCAAAGAATTTCAGGCTGTGGATAAACTCTTTGTTTCGTCAGCACTGTTCACTAAGAAATAGCACAACCGCAAACTGAAAAAGGTCTCGTAATCATAATGACAAAAATACGAGATATCAGAACAGTTAGTGACGATGAGATTATTCTGAATGCCGAGCTTCTTTACAAAGACATAACTTAAAGCGTAATGTCGGAAGTCCTTTGCTTACATTTTTATAAACCTTCTTTTTCTTTAACAAAAGCTACAAATTTGCTGACAGTCCATATTCTTTGCTGACGGTCTTTAGGATATGAAGAAATATACTGTTTAGGAACAACAAGAATCACTTTTTCTGCTTCCATTTCATCCATTTGTGCTGCGGAAATGCCCTGTTGTAGTGTACACAGATATTTTGGATATTTTTTCAGACGATCAGCTTCGTTTATAACTTGTCTCCACCTATCTTTACAGGTCGTTTTAGCTGCTAATGAAATAAGTTTATCTGTCGGAAAAGTGGCTGTGTGATAGGCGGCACGAGAGGGAAAGAGAAAATCAGGCTTTTTATTGCCTTCTGTAACTGCTTGTTCCTCAAATTCAAGTCCATTCCCGGAAAATAATGCTGAGAGATGATGTTCCAAACTTTTTCCAGCACGACTTTTTCTTCTGTTCAATACTTTGTTTGCAGTATCAATGAATTCTTCAACAGAGGAAAACCCACCTGTTATCATTTCGCCGTATCTCGCATATTCCAAGGCACGGAATAGTCTGTACTCCATGTCAGTCCAATCTATAAGCTTACTGTCAGGATTGGAAGTTATATATTCCTCATGGTTATAAACCGTATTTTGAATTTGTCTTGCGGCACTTGACATAATATCGGACGAAGGAAAATCTACATCAAGACTGCTGATAAACCTGTCTATTTCTGCCTTTTCGTGTGCCTCCGGAGTAACACCGTGTATATTGATGAGCCGATTTGTTTCAGTCGGACTAAGGCTGAACGCATCAAGAAACTGAGTGATCTCATCATCACTATTCAGAAAAAATCCCTGATAATCTTCTTCTGTGTTTTGTATAAATACGAACAGTGAGCCTGTAAATTCGGGGCGAAGATAAGGGAATCCTCTGCCGAAGTTTGTGATTCTATACTCGTTTCTGGTTCCTTTTCCGTAGTATATAAAGCGGCTGTCGGTAACTGTCCCGTCCTGCCATTTTACTCTTACCCACTTTTCCTTGTTTTCACCTTTTATGCCGGGCTGATCGAATAAAATTGGAATTGAAGGCTTGGAAATATATATTCCTGCCTGGTGTCCTCCAGTAAGTCCTGTATCATTTGCCGACAGAAATTTGCAGAATACTTGTTTTCCTTGCAGTGCGGATTGTACCGCCATTATAGAATAGTTATCCACACGCGCGCCTCCTATCAGTTTTTGGGGTTGAAGCATTATCAAGTGTATTCATTTCATCAACAACAAGCTGTGCTATAGCAGATATAAGCGGAACAACAACGGAATTACCAAACTGTCTGTAAGCTTGTGTATCGGAAACGGGAATCTTAAATGAATCAGGAAAACCTTGCAGTCGTGCACATTCTCTCGGAGTCAGTCGGCGAGGATTTTTGCCGGGTTGTTCAATAAGGATCTCAGAGCCATCCTTATAGTATCTCGCACTCAATGTTCTCGACACTCCGTCAAGTGGTGCAATGCCATATCCAAAACCATTCCCGGCAGCTTTATGTTTTGCTGCATAGTTCTGAAGATATGTCCACAGTTTATCCGAAAGGGTGTATTTTACATCAGGATCATCTTCAAGTATATCCTTTATTACTGGCTTGGGTTCTGTTGGTATAATAGAAAATTCAAATTCTATATTGGCTTCTGAATAATATCTTTTGTCAAATCCAACGATTATTATTCTTTCTCTGTGCTGAGGAACAAATGCCTGACCATCAATAACTTTATAAAAAATCTGATAGTCAAGCCCCTCCAGTGATTCTTTGATCACCCTGAATGTATTTCCTTTATCATGGCTGCATAGATTTTTGACATTTTCAAGCATAAAAGCTTTTGGTCGTTTTTCTTTCAATATGCGGCATACATCAAAGAAAAGTGTTCCCTGAGTCTTATCCTCAAAACCTGTGGCACGACCGAGACTTTGTTTTTTAGATACACCCGCTATTGAGAACGGCTGACAAGGAAATCCTGCAACAAGTATGTCATGATCCGGTATGGATCTTGCATCGACTTTTGTTATATCTCCATCCGGCTGATCACCGAAATTTGCATAATAGGTTTGCTGACTATATTTGTTCCATTCATTAGAGTAAACACAGTGTCCGCCAGCTCTTTCAAATGCAATTCTCATACCACCTATACCAGCAAATAAGTCTATAAATGTAAAAGCCGCAGCATCGTTTCTATGGAGCTTCGTTTTGGCAAGCATTTGCGTAACTGCATTCGTAATGCTTTCTTGGACAGTTAATCCTGTGGCAGAATTATATTCAGTTAGTTGCTCATACATTGTATCATCCAAACGAATGTGGAGTTGTTTTGACATTATTAATACCACCTCTGGGAAATAATCTATACCTTATTGTTCCCATTATAGCATAGCTCTATTTTGTTTTCAATATGCAAAATCTCAAAAAGAACTCGATGCACATTTTATTGCACATCATAGGTTATACTATTGGCGTGCTCATGTTGATGGGGTATATAATTGCAAGAAACAATCATTATTTCAGGTAATTCATTAAGGAATCAACTAACAGATGTACCATTGTT
>CADCPT010000155.1 GCA_902803385.1 uncultured Ruminococcus sp. | reverse complement strand
CAGAAAACAGATAGTCGCAACTTCCGAGCTGCTTGCTGCAGAACCGTTCGATGTGATCGTTACAACATCACTGCGCCGCGCGAGAATAACTGCTGACGGGATAAACATCTACCATGAGGTCCCCGTTGTCGTGGACGACAGGCTTATAGAAATAGACGCAGGGCTTTGGGAAGGACGTTTCCTTACCGATATACAGAATGAATATCCCGCAGAATTTGACAAATGGAGAAACCATCCGGCTGAGTTTGCCGCTCCCGGAGGGGAGAGCATGGCAGATGTCTATGAGCGAGTCGGAGCTGCAGCAAGGGATATAATATCGGAATACGATGGTCAGACGGTGCTTATAGTTTCACACGGATGCGCAATAAAAAATCTGATGTGTTATCTTCACGGTTATCCGCTTTCACGCATAGAAGAGATTCCGCTCGGCACCAATACCTCTGTCAATGTCCTTACGACTGACGGCAGAACAGCTGATTTCCTTATTGAAAATGATGCCGGGCATATCAGTAATATAGTTTAAGAGGTAAATAATAATGATAATCCTGTCCGTTGATTACGGAAAAGCAAGGACCGGAGTCGCCGTATGCGACAGCAGCGAAACGATAGCCTCTCCGGTCTGTACAATAAAAGAATACAACAAGAATGACCTTGCCTCACGCATAGCTGAGATATGCAGGGAACGTTCAGCTCAGCAGATAGTTCTCGGGCTTCCGAGAAATATGGACGGCACAGAAGGCGAAAGCGCTGCAAATGTCCGCGAATTTGCCGTAATACTTCAGGATGCAGCAGGCCTTGAGGTCGTTCTGAGGGATGAGAGAATGACAACTGTCACAGCCCATAACTACCTTAATCTCACAGATACCCGCGGCAAAAAGCGCAAGGCTGTCGTTGACAGTGTTGCTGCTGTTATAATACTTGAGGATTACCTAAGTTTCAGGAGGAATCAGAGATGACAGTTCTTCCAAGCCAGAAGCTCAGTATCGGCGAGCTGTGTGTTTCTTTTGCCGCCGGTCTGATGCTGTTCCTTCTTCCTAATGATGCTAAAAATCAATTTCATACAGAGATGGTTTGTGAAGGCTTTGTTTTTATTGTTTCTGTTATAATCACCGTATGCCTGCACCTGATAATAAAGCGTTTTGAAGCAGTAGGCGCTATGATGCTGACAATGTCTTCTATCATCGCTTCCGCAATAGTCATAACATCTGCTGCCAACTTTATAAACAAGGGTATCGGTTACTGGCCTTCTCTTTCAAGGTATAATGTTATCTGTATGTCGATAATGTGGGCGGTACCGTTTTTGTATGTTGTTTTTGTCCGGCTTCTTTCGGGCAAGTCGAACAACCATTCCGATGTACGAAGAAGCTTTGCAAGATTTCTTTACCTTTCAATGCGGTCTATGATGATAATATATATCATCGCTGTCTTTTTCCGGCTCATAATACCCATGCGTCCTCAGATGGATCTGGATCGCTATCTTCTGCCCATGCCTTTTCAGATGGTAAGCAGGTGTATAACAGGCGAACAGCCCAAGGGTCTTGAATATATCATCTGGAACTGTATTATCCTTGCGCCGCTCACCTTCTATATTTCTGTTCTTGTTCCTAAATTCCGTGTATGGCATGCGCTTATAATATCCGTAGCACTCGGACTTACGCTCGAAATGCTCCAGTTTATCCTTAATACAGGTCTGGTTTGCACTGATGATGTAATAATGTACATTCTGGGTGCGATCCTCGGTGTTGTGCTGAAAGCGGTCATTGATCTGCTGCGGAGATTTGTCACAATGGGAAGGGAGACGACAGTTCTTACGTATGACTATCGCTCCCCACGGCGCAGCAGCGGTGAAGCAGAAATAATTGAAGAGGAATGATCATGATCTTGAAATTCGGGAGTCAGTACAAGCTTTTTCGGGCATTGAGCTCTTGTGAATTGTATTGCACTTCCCGGTTTTCTTTTTGATACAGAGGTATGGTATGTCACTTATAACAGTTACAGATCTTTCAATGTCTTTCGGAGAGCAGACGCTTTTTGAAAATATGAATTTTGAGATACAGAAGGGTGACCGCATCGGGCTTATCGGAGTAAACGGCTGCGGCAAAACTACTCTTTTCAAGCTCCTGACCGGAGAATACTCTCAGACAGGCGGATCTATCATAATAAACAAAAGCATAAATGTCGGATATATGGAGCAGCATGTCTGCCGCAACCCCGGGCGGTTGGCATATGATGAAGTCCTGTCGGTCTTTTCTGAGTTTCTTTCGATGGAGGATGAGCTTGAAGAAATAAGGCTGAAGATCGGAGCAGGAGAAAACGATCTTACCGCTCTTGTGGAGAGACAGGCTTTTCTTCAGGATCAGCTTGTGTCCCGCGGAGGACTGACCTGCCGCAGCCGCGCCCGTTCTGCTCTTCTTGGTCTTGGCTTTGACGATGAAAGAATGCAGCTTCCGATAAGCAAGCTCAGCGGAGGTCAGAGAGCAAAGCTCCAGCTTGCAAAGCTGCTTTTGTGTGAAGCTCAGCTTTTGCTTCTTGACGAGCCTACAAACCACCTTGATACAGCGGCAGTCGAATGGCTCGAAGCATTTCTTAACGAATCGGGAAAATCATTTATGGTCATATCACATGACCGTTATTTCCTTGACAAAACGACCAACAAGACCTTTGAGCTTGAAAACCGCAAAATGACAAGGTATAATGTCAGCTATTCCTCATATCTGCCTCAAAAGGCCGAAGCGGAGCTTGCGCGTCAGAGAGTCTATGACAATACCATGAAGGAGATAAACAGACTTGAAGGGATAGTTGAGCAGCAGAGAAGATGGAACAGGGAAAAAAATATCCGCACGGCAGAAAGCAAGCTGAAACAGATAGAAAGGCTTGAAAGAGACCTTGAGCGTCCCGAAAATGCTCCCGGTGCCATAAGCTTCGGGCTTTCAGCACGAAACCGCAGCGGCGATGATGTGCTTGAGCTTGACAAGATCGCACTCAGCTTTGACTCCGTGCCTCTTTTCAGAGATGTAAGCTTTGAGCTTCACAGGGGCGAAAGGGTCTTTATACTCGGTCCCAATGGCTGCGGAAAGACCTCGCTGTTAAAGACCATACTCGGAAAATACCGCGCCGATTCGGGCAGGATACGCTTCGGGACCGGTGTTAAGACCGGCTATTACGACCAGATACAGACAGGAATGGATTCGGACAAGACAGTATTCGGGGAGATCTCAGACAGCTTCCCTGCTATGACGAATACGGAAATAAGGTCTACGCTTGCGAGGTTCCTTTTTAAAAACGACGACGTTTTCAAGCACCTTTCAGCTCTTTCCGGAGGGGAAAGGGCAAGGGTACTTCTTACAGAGCTTATGCTCAGGGGCGATAATCTTCTTTTGCTTGACGAGCCTACCAACCATCTTGATATAAGCTCCTGTGAAGCTCTGCAGAGTGCGCTTGAAGCATATGACGGTACGCTTCTCATCGTTTCCCACGACAGATATCTCATAAATGCACTTGCCGACAGGATCCTTTATCTTACTTCCGAGGGCGTTCAGCAGTTCGAGGGAAGCTACGAGGATTATATTAAAAAGGCTGATCCTTTTTCTGCCGCACCCGTGCAGTCTGAACAGAAAAAGGAAAAACAGACCGAATACAAAAACAAGAAGGAACAGGACGCGCGCCGCAGGAAAGACAGGGTGCGCCTCGGGAAGCTCGAAGCGGAAATAGCCGAAGCCGAAAACAGACTGCGTGAGAATAATGAAGAAATGTCTAGGCCGGAAAACGCGGCCGATTATGAAAGGCTGATGGAGATCACGGATATTATAGATAAGACCGAAAAGCTTCTTGAAGCTCTTTATTCGGAATGGGAAGAGCTGAGCGAAAGGCTTGAATAAGCAGTAATTGCGCTTTATCTTACCTGCGGCTTCACCGCACATAGATAAGAAAAAAGGACCGTGAACCAATTCACAGTCCCTGATAATACTTCGTATCTGAGTTTATGCGGTAGCTTCAGTGTAAAGATACGGTGCGATATCTGTATAGAAGCTT
>CADCPT010000154.1 GCA_902803385.1 uncultured Ruminococcus sp. | reverse complement strand
TGCAGATAAAGATTTATGCCCTTGATGGCTGCGGCGGAAGAAAGGAGATTCGGTATCCTGAGCTTGTTGTATGCAGCGCTATCATGCCGGAGCCCGGCAAGCTTTACGGAACGTCGGTGCTTAAAGGGCTGCCCTTTGTCTGCGATATTATGATGAAGATACTTTCCGCAGTGGGTACTAACTGGGAAAGACTCGGAAATGTCCGCTTTGCAGTCACATACAAGCCCGGGGAAAACGAAAGAAGCTTTGCCAGGGACAGAGCGATGCAGATAGCGTCGGAATGGTCAAAGGCGATGAAAAGCCGTGAGCCGAGGGATTTCGTATCTGTAGGAGAAGTGAATATAAGAGCTATCGGCGCGGATAACATTATGCCGGACTGCGCAGTGCCGCTCCGGCAGATACTGGAGCAGATAACGGCAAAGCTTTCTATACCGCCGTTTATGCTCGGATTTTCGTGGTCAACTACGGAAAGGATGTCTGCGCTTCAGGCGGATATGCTTACAAGCGAGCTTGAATACTATCGGCGTATACTCGGCAGCGTTATCGTCAGGATATGCAGTATGCAGCTAAGGCTCTGCGGCTTCTGCGACGACTGCAGGGTGGAGTGGAGCAACATAAATCTGCAGGATGAGCTGGAGCTTGCAAGGGCAAGGCTCTGCAATGCTCAGGCTGCGGAAATCGAAGAAAGGACCGGGAGGGAATAAAGATATTGGCAAACAAAAACGGAGCTCTCCGCGCCGGAGAGCTGGAGCTTATCGGCAGATACACACGCAGCGCACCGGAGCCGGAAAACATATATGCTTTTTCCGTAGTGCTTTGCGACAACGAAATAGACAGGGACTTTGAGCGCTTTTCTCCTGCTTCCCTTGAAAAGCTGAGTGAGCTTTTTGTCGGAGTTACAGGTGTTCTTGATCATGACGCAAGGTCGGAGAATCAGAGGGCAAGGATCTTTTCGTGCTCAGTAGAAAAGACGGACAGATGCACCTCCGACGGTCTGCCGTATGTCAGGCTGACCGCAAGGGCATATACGCCGATAAACGATGACACAAGAGCGTTTATAGACGCTGTTGAAAGCGGCATAAAAAAGGAGGTAAGCGTCGGATGCTCCGTGAAAAAGCGAATATGCTCAATATGCGGCGGCGACAGCGGCGTATGCGGACATATCCGCGGCAGGAAATACAAGGAAAAGCTTTGCTATGCTACTCTTGAAGAGCCGACGGACGCTTATGAATGGTCTTTTGTGGCTGTTCCTGCCCAGAAGTGCGCAGGAGTGATAAAAAGCTATCATAAAAGGAGTGAGGATGTGGATATCGAAAAAAGGATATTCGACGGAACGGCACAGAGCTTTACCGCCGACGAAATGAATGTGCTTGCCGACAGGCTGAGGACTCTTGCAGAGAAGGCGGCTGACGGCGAAGCCTACAGAAAAATGCTTGAAGCAAGGCTTTCAAGAGCTGCTGCTTCGGCGCTTCCGGAGCTTTCTCGCGAAACGCTTGATTTTGTATCGAAAAGGCTTGACGCAAAAAGGCTTTCGGAGCTGTGCGAGGCTCTTGAAAAAAGAACGCAGACCGCCATACCGCTCAAAAGGCAGTTCGGAGCAGCTGCCGCAGCGGAAAACGGGAAAAACAATATATATAAGGAAATATAAGGAGGAAATAAAATGAACGTATGTTTTAACGGCTATGATGAAAAGGTAGCGACCTTTGAGGCGCGAGGACTTTTATCCAAGGGGCAGCCCGTAATGATAACCTCGAGCGGCGCAGTTTCCGCAGCGTCGGGCTCTTTTTGCGGAGTATGCACAGGTGTCAGGAACGGCTATGCCGGAGTGCAGCTCAGCGGCTATGTCAGACTGCCCTATCTTATCGCACCCGATGTCGGCTACAGCAAGATATCCGTATCAGGCGGCAAGGTCAGCGCCGACAGCGAAAACGGCAGGGAATATCTCATTGCGGACATAGACACCGTCAACCAGACAGTCGGTATAATTCTCTGATAAAGAAAGGAAGGCAATAAAATGGCATATTTTGATAATATAAAGCTTGAAAAGGGTATGTACGGAACAGACCGTTCCTTTACGGAGGTGCTGGAGAGACTTGACCCCTCGGAAAACTATAAGAATACTGAGCTTGAAGGGCTTGACGCCTATCAGAGACAGCTCAAGCGCTTTGATATCAAGGTCAGCGGACCCAAGTCCGATAATGTTCAGAAATTCTTTCAGACTACAGACAGCGCGGCTCTTTTTCCCGAATATGTAACGCGCGCAGTGCGTCAGGGAATGGAAAGAGAAAACATTCTCGGCGATATCATTGCTGCAAAAACAGTGATAGAAGGCATGGATTACCGTTCGGTAGTATCCGACCCGGGCGATGACGACAAAAAGCTGATGCATGTCGCTGAGGGAGCGTTCCTTCCGCAGACGACAATCAAAACGAGCGACAGTCTCGTACAGCTCAGAAAGCGCGGCAGAATGCTTGTCGCTTCATACGAAGCGGTCAAATTCCAGAAGCTCGACCTGTTTACAGTCACTCTCAGACAGATAGGTGCATATATAGCCCGTCAGCAGCTTTCTGACGCTATAGCAGTACTTCTTGACGGCGCCGGGGATATCGCAAAGGCAGGAGACGACCTTGCTTACGGCGACCTTCTCAGGATATGGGCTGAGCTTGCGCCTTATTCGCTCAATACGATAATTGCTCCCACCGACGGTATGACAAGACTGCTTTCGATGAGTCAGATGCAGGACAGCACCGCCGGACAGGATTTCCACGGCAGCGGAAGAATGGTGACGCCTCTCGGGGCAAAGCTTCTGCACACAACTGCCGCGCCTGCCGGAAAGCTTATCGCCATTGATAAGAATTGCGCACTTGAAATGGTACAGTCCGGCGATATCGTGACAGACCATGACAAGCTTATCGACAGACAGCTTGAAAGAGCGGGCATCAGTGTTATTTCGGGCTTTGCCAAGCTCTTCCCGGATGCTGTAAGAACACTTACATATTCTTCATAACGGAGGCGG
>CADCPT010000153.1 GCA_902803385.1 uncultured Ruminococcus sp. | reverse complement strand
AGGGAATGAAAGGGCATCATCATTAAAGAAGAAACCGCTGTTTGATTTTCCGCTGCCCGAAGGACTCGTATTATTGCCCGTTCCTGTGCCAGTGTTGCTTTTGCTTGCCTCGCCGGGATCACTCGCTTCAGGAATTATCACAGTATCTTCCTTTACATTTACTGTTATCTTCAGTGTACCCTCCTTGAAGAAAAGGGTAAGATCGTTTTTACCTGTATTCAGGTTCTCAAGGTATGCAGGAGTGAGAGTTACCACTCCTCCGGAGATAGTCGCCTTATCATCGCTCTTTTCCGGTATGAGCCTGCCTTTGCGGCGGACGCTGACATAATCTCCCTCTGAGCTTGTCCGGAAGCTTATTCCTTCAGAGCTGCCCTTCGTCCATTCAAATTCCGTAACATCAGCCGTAACTACTCCGAAGCCCTCAGCCTTTTCCTTCAGCTTGTTAGTTACATTGACATTGATATCAACTGAGCCATCGTCAAAAACAAGCGTCAGTTTATTATTGCCGTCATCAAGCTTCTGGAGGAAATTGACTGCTATTCCTACCCGACCGAAAACATTGTATACGCCGAAAGACTCGTTATCAGCAAGTATGACGTCTCCTTTTTTGATAACAACACTTTTAGACCTTGAATTCGTCTTTACCGCGATACCCTTTAGTGAGGCTCTGTCCCATGTAAAATCCGTGGGATCGGCAGTGAGACCTTCCGGTTCAGAGCTTTCAGGCTCAGTTTCATCAACAACGTTTACGATAATGTTAATATCGCCTTCCCTCAGCGAAAGAGTCAGATTGTTTTCACCGCTGCTCAGTCTGTCGAGAACAGGAGTATCAATAAATACCATTCCATCCGCGATAAAAAGGCTTTTGGATAAAAGACTGCTTGCTAAAGGCATTTTGCCCTTTTTTAGCAGAACATTCTTCGATGATGAATTGGTTACTACAACTATTCCTGTATCACTGTTTCTGTTCCAGGTAAATTCATATCCATCTGCTTCGAGGATGAATTCTTCGGGAGGTGTTTCCGTTACGAAAACAGTAATATCCAGCGAACCGTCATCCATAACGAGAGTCAGTTCATTTTCGCCTGCTTTAAGGTATTTCAGCAGAACACTGTCAATAGAAATTATGCCGTTTTCAATGGAAATGCTTTTTGAAAGCTTGCTTGAAGCAAGAACGACCTTTCCTTTTTTCAGTGTCACATGACCGGATACAGAGGTAGTATTTACAGTTATGCCGCTGTCAGAGCTTTTGTCCCACTCAAAGACCGTCGTATCGGCGACTATCGGATCATCAGGGATAACTATTTCGACCTCAGTGCCTAAAACCTCAGAAACCTCTGATTGATCAGGAATGTTCATATCCGGATCTCCTGACTGATCGTCAGAACCGAGAACGACAAGGTTATCAGGATCAAAGGCAAATACTGTTGTTGAAGCAGCTGCAAACGAAGCCGTTAGCATTGCAGCAGCAAGAGCAACACAAAGTATAGCTTGTTTTTTATTCTTCATGACCATACACTCCTTAATCTCGGTACATTATTTTTATTATATAATGCACAAAAACACTTATTACTCCATTATTATATCACGTCGGAATCTGTTTTTCAATCAGATAAAGCTGTGTTTTTTCAAATGTCTCCGATTGTCTGATACTATACAGCAAAACGAACTAAATATATAAACATGAGCGGGGACTGTCGCATTAGCACTACCCCGTATGTCCGACCGTTGCTGAGCAACGACCGGGCTACTTTAAAACTTGTTTTCTCAGCCCCGGATACTTAGCAGGACTATAAAAAATTAATAGTTTACCTATTGACAAAGCTAATACTTCGTGATATGATGTATTACACTACAGGAGGTATGCTATGGATATTCAGTTAAAACGCGGTCTTCTTGATGTCTGCGTTCTTGCAGCGATAAAAAACGAGGATTCCTATGGCTACAAGATCATAAAAGACATGAAACCGTATATTGAGCTTTCCGAATCAACTTTGTATACCATTCTTAAACGACTGGAAAATGCAGATATGCTGACAGTCCGTACCGCTGAGCACGGCGGCAGGCTCCGGAAATACTATCACATAACCGAAGAAGGACTTAATCGCATAGAGGATTTCAAGAGTGACTGGTCGGAAATTGAATCAATATATCGTTTTGTTACCAAGGAGGATAAGGAAAATGAATAAACAGGAATTTATGTCCGGACTGAGCAGCGCGCTTTCGGGACTGCCGCAGGATGATATCGAGGAACGTCTGACCTTTTACAGTGAAATGATAGATGATCGCATCGAAGAAGGTCTGACAGAGGAAGAGGCAGTTTCCGCGGCAGGTCCGATAGAAGAAATAGCAGCTCAGACAGTTTCGGATATTCCTATCACAAAGCTGGTCAAGGAAAGGATCAGACCCCGAAGAAAGCTCAAAGCATGGGAGATCGTCCTGCTTGCAGCAGGTTCACCGATATGGATATCGCTTCTGATCGCGGCTTTTGCAGTAGTACTTTCACTTTACATTACGCTCTGGTCGCTGATTATTTCATGCTGGGCGGTATTTGCTTCGTTTGCTGCCTCTGCAGCAGGAGGTATCGCAGCCGGGATAATACTTGCCTGCAGCGGTCATGGCCTTACCGGCGCTGCAGTCATAGGTCTGGGTATAATGTGTGCAGGTCTTTCTGTTTTTTCATATTTCGGAAGCCTTGCCGCAACAAAGGGTACGATCCTGCTTACTAAAAAAATCATTATTGCGACAAAGAATTGTTTTATTGATAAGGAGGATAAATAATTATGAAGTTGATGCGTATTTTCCTGATAATTGCGGCAGCACTTGTAATTATCGGCGGAATAATCTTTGCAGCTGTTATGACTGCATACAAGTGGGATTTCAGCAGGCTGAGCACAGTCAGAACAGAAACTGTGACATATGATGTCAAAGAGAAATTTACTGACATGTGTTTTGAAACCGATACTGATAAGATAAAATTTGTTCCTTCGGAGGACGGCAAATGCAGGCTCGTCTGCACAGAACAGGAAGGAATAAAGCATTCCGTTACAGTAAATGAAGACAAGCTTACTGTCAAAAAAACAGACGAAAGAAAATGGTATGAATATATCGGTGTGAATTTCAGCGGCTCGGATATGACCGTCTATCTGCCTGAAAAAGAGTATAATGAGCTTGTGATAAATTCTTCGACAGGAGACATTGATATACCTGATGATCTCGGCTTTAACAGCATGGATATCTTGCTGAGTACCGGAAATGTTACAAATCTTGCCGGTGTGGAAGAGAAAATGAAAATACATACAAGCACGGGCAACATTACAGTCGAAAACATAAGTGCAGGAAGCATTGATATCGCTGTAACGACAGGAAGGATAAAGGCTTCTGATATCACATGCAAAAACGAATTTATCATAGGTGTTTCAACGGGAAAAACAGAAATGACCAATGTAAAATGCGGAAGTCTATCTTCGTCCGGAAGCACCGGATGGATAAAAATGAATAATGTTGTTGTTTCTGACAAGCTTTCTGTTGAAAGAAGCACCGGAGGCGTTACCATTGAAGGCTGTGACGCTGCTGAGCTGAATATTGAGACCGACACGGGAGACGTCAGCGGAACTCTGCTTTCTCCGAAGTTGTTTATTACAAAGAGCGATACCGGCCGGATCGAAGTACCCGAAACGACCTCAGGCGGCAAATGCAGGATCACCACAGACACAGGCGACATCAGGATCTCAATAGTTGAAAACTGATGCTGCACATTTACCGGGCTATTAAAAATTGTTTTTTTCAGGGGTGCCGGGCGCTTTGCGCCCGGCACCCCTGAAAAAACACTATAGGTGGGATATAAAAAGAAAAATAAAAGTACTGCTTTCAGTGAAATTGTGCTTTATCACCGTAAATGAGCTGCTTCATTTCCTCGGTAGATAAGAATTCATCTATAGCCCTTTTGAGCTTTGCGACCGGAAGACCGACAACATTGAAGTAATCTCCATGTATGCTCTTGACAAAAAGCGCACCCTTGCCCTGAATGGCATAACCCCCTGCTTTGTCATAAGGCTCGGAGGTGGCGACGTATTCCTCTATCTCTTTTTCAGATAGGTCAAAGAATTCGACCTCTGTTGTTACGGAAAAGGCGTAGCTTTTGCCCATATAGCAGATGCAGCAGCCCGTAATGACCTTATGTACACTGCCGGACAGCATATTCATCATCGTTCTGGCATCGTTTGTGTCACGCGGCTTGTTCAGCATAGTGCCGTCTATGATAACACTGGTGTCGCAGCCAATGACCAGGGATTTTTCTCTCCCCTGGGAAACATTTTCTGCCTTTGCCTGAGCAAGATACTCAGGACACTTTTCTACAGACAGATCCTTCGGAACCATTTCCCTTATATCTGAGGGCATTACCTTGAAATCACTGTAAAGCATAGATAGAAGGCTTTTTCTCCTCGGCGACGCAGAGGCAAGTATAACATCCATATTTTGCACCATCCTTTTTCAGTCTATAAGAAGCTTGTAGATCTCGCCCTTTTTGAAACCCGTAAGCTCCGCCGTTTCCTTTGCGGCAGCGGAAGCTGACATACCCTTTTCCATTCTTTCCCTTGCAAGCGCAGCAGCAGCTTCAAGGGTCATTTCTTCCTCTTTCCGCGCAGGAGCGCCTTCAACTACAAGAACTATCTCGCCCTTGAGTGAGCCGTCGGTATATTTTTCGGCGGCTTCTGAAAGAGTCGTCCGTATTATCTGCTCATGAACCTTTGTAAGCTCTCTGACAATAGATATTCTTCTGTCTCCGAAGTATTCATACATATCCCGGAGCGTATTCGGGAGCTTATGCGGAGCTTCATAAAACACCATTGTCCTTTGCTCGTTTACAAGAGACAGAAGATGCTCTCTCCTTCCCGGCTTATTGACGCTTAAAAAGCCCTCGAACGTAAAACGTCCGGTCGGCAGTCCGGAAACAGCAAGCGCACTTGCCATAGCCGTGGGACCGGGAACTGCGCAAACCTCAATACCTCTTTTGGCGCAGTCCATCACAAGCATTTCACCCGGATCAGATATGCAGGGCATTCCTGCATCAGTAACGATAGCGCAGGTCTCTCCGGCAAGTATCCTGGAGCAAATCTCATCGCCGCGTTCGCGCGCATTGTATTTATGGTAGCTTATCATCGGCGTATCTATTTCAAAATGGTTCAGAAGCTTTATCGTTACCCTTGTATCCTCAGCGGCAATAAAATCCGCACTGCGAAGGGTCTCGACTGCTCTGGGGGAAAGATCGGAAAGATTGCCTATCGGAGTCCCGACGACATAAAGCCTTCCGCTCATACGTATCCCTCCTTGTATTCTCCGTATATTTCCAGCATCTCCTCGGAAAAACCGCCGGAAGCGTTTTCTATAAACAGCACAGGCTCCGCAACAAGACCGCCGGGTCTGCCGCCTCTTTTTCCTTCTATAAGAAAAAGCTTGGGGGCTTTTGAGGGTCTCTGCTGCACAAAGCGCAGCCGCTTGGGTTCAATTCCGGATGACCTCATAGAAGAAATGACATCGCTCAGCCTTTCAGGGCGCTGACACATACATAGTCTGCCTGAATATTTTAACAGCTCCGCAGCGGCGGATGTAATATCATCCAATGTACATTCAGTTTCAAACCTTGCTGTAAGCTGACTGGGATCACTGCTTTCTATCCCGGCACCCTTTGCTTTATACGGAGGATTGCACACAACAAGATCATAGCTTCCGTATGTCATAATACCCTTCAGGCATCGCAGGTCGGAATTGATAACTTTTAACCTGTCCGTGAGGGAATTCATTTCTATGCTCCTTGAAAGCATTGAGCAGGCATTTTCCTGTATCTCGACCGCATCAGTGGTGCGCGGACCGTCCCCTCTTGACCATATCAAAGGTATAGCACCGCAGCCGCTGCCAAGCTCACAGGCTTTTTCATGTTTTTTCGGAGAAGCAAAAGCCGCTAAAAGCACGGTATCTGTCCAGAATTTATGCTCATCCGATACTATTATCTGCACACCGGCTCCAAGAGGTTCGATCCTCTCCCCCGGAAGCAGTTTTACATCATTTCCCGGAGACCCGGACATCCTGAGACCACTCCTTAAAAGCTGTTTTGAACATTTTAATGATACCACATAATCAGCCGTACTGCAAGGGATTTATTCAAGGCACGTCGTGCCGACGGTGTCGGTTCGCACTGTTGCTCGTTCCGTTTACTCTGAACGGACAACGGGGAACTTATCACCGCGGTGAAGCCGTCATTCACCCTTTTGACCCTTTTTCAGTCCTGTCGGGCAGACGGCGGCATATCGCTGAGCATTTTATATATTTTTGT
>CADCPT010000152.1 GCA_902803385.1 uncultured Ruminococcus sp. | reverse complement strand
GTTTTTTTCAGAGGTGCCGCGAGCGAAGCTCGCGGCACCTCTGAAAAAACAAGTTTTAAAACCGCCCGGTCGTTGCGCAGCAGCGGTCGGGCGGTTAAAGCATTGTTAAAGCGACAGACTGCCGGCACCCATGAAAAAACACTATAAATAATTGCGCCGCAGGGCAGGCGCACCGGGGAGGCATTTTTTAAGGGCGAACGGATAACCTTACAAAACTGTAAGGTTCACGTAATGTTTTGCTATGGAATTCCGGGAAAATTTGTTCTATAATATGACCATAGCGGAAAACCGCAACAATGATGTCGAAAGGGGCAGATGAAAATGGCGGCAATACTTGAGGTTAAAAATGCGGAAAAATATTATGGAAGCAAAGCAAATCTTACAAAGGCTATAGACCAGTTATCCTTTAACGTTGAAAAGGGCGAATTCGTCGGAATAATGGGTGCCAGCGGCTCGGGAAAAACAACACTTCTCAACTGTATCGCAACTATAGACCGCGTTTCCGCAGGTAATATCATCGTGGGCGGAACGGATATCACAACTCTCAAGGGAGACGCCGTAAACGCCTTCAGAAGAGAAAAGCTCGGCTTCATCTTCCAGGAATTCAATCTTCTTGATACCCTTACAACCTATGAAAATATCGCACTTGCCCTTACGATAAGAAAAACAGCCCCCAAGGAGATAGACAAGCTTGTACATGATGTTGCCGAAAAGCTTGATATCACCTCTCAGCTTGAAAAATACCCGTATCAGATGTCGGGCGGTCAGAAACAGAGAGTTGCCTGCGCGCGTGCCATCGTCACAAAGCCCGAACTGATACTTGCTGACGAGCCGACAGGCGCTCTCGACAGCAAATCTGCAAGGCAGCTTATCTCGGCGATAAGCAAGCTTCATGTAGAGCTCAACGCGACCATACTTATGGTAACACATGATGCTTTCACCGCATCCTACGCGCAAAGGATACTCTTCATAAAGGACGGCAGGATCTTCAACGAGCTTGTAAGGGGTAACGACGACCGCAAGCATTTCTTTGAGAAGATCATAGACATACAGACCGTTCTCGGAGGTGAAACAGATGATGCTGTTTAAATTGGCCTTCCGCAATATGCGGCGCTCACTCAGGGATTATACAATATACTTCCTGACCCTTCTTTTCGGTATCTGCATTTTCTATATGTTCAACGCCCTGGGTTCACAAAGCGTTCTCAGCAGCTTCGTAAGCCTTACCGAAGCTGCTAAAAACACAGAGGGCGTGGATCCGACCCTTTCAATCGCATTCGGCGGACTTGAAAAAATGATGGGTTATGTATCCGTTTTCGTAGCCTGTATTCTGGGATTTCTTGTTGTATATGCGAATATGTTTATGATCCGCAAGAGAAAAAAGGAATTCGGTGTATACCTTACTCTCGGTATGAGCAGCTTTTCAATCTCCGGTATACTGGTCATTGAAACGCTCCTCATAGGTATCGTTTCCCTTGTCGCAGGCATTATTTCGGGAGTTTTTCTCTCGCAGCTTATGAGCGTATTCGTAGTACAGCTGTTCGGAATAGAAGCAGAGGGTATGACCTTCGTCTTTTCGATGCAGGCAATGCTCAAAACAATGCTTTATTTCGGAGTTGTGTTCGTCCTGACGCTGTTCGTCAATATGATCTCGGTCTCAGGAAGCCGTCTGGTCAGCCTGCTTAATGCAGAGCACAGAACAAAGACCCTGAAGGTAAGAAGACCTGTTATCTCCATTGCGCTTTTTGTCTTCGGTGTTCTTCTTCTCGTCGGAGGCTTTGTTTTTACGGAAGTACAGTACCATTATCTTGGAAACTCGGTTTATTTTGCCGGTATTCTCACATCAATTATCCCTGTTATGATAATTGCCGTTGTTGTGATCATCATATCTGTTTCGGGCTTTCTTCTCAGCCTGCTGTCAGTCAGCAAAAAGATCCGTTTCAGCGGTCTCAATGTTTTTGTTATCAAACAGCTTGGCAGCAAGCTTTATTCAACAGTTGTCTCGATGACGATAACTACATTTGTTCTGACGATAACACTCACTGCCATTGCCGCATCTCTTTCCGAAGCAGTTGCAGAAAGAGTACAGATGGAGAAAAACTATCCGATGGATGTTCTGATAGTAAGAAGACAGACGGTGGAAACAACAGGCGTCGAATACGGTACCATCTATGATTCTCTGAAAAGTTCCGGCTTCGATATGAGCCTTTTATCCGAATACGAGGAATTTACGGTCTATTCAAGCCCTGAAGTCAAAGGAACGCTTTTCTTTGATGAGGATGACTATAACGAGCTTAAGAAGAAGAACAGGCTTGATCCTTTTGCTATAGATAACACCTACGAGCCGCTTCCTTATCCCGAATTTTTCTCCGGTTTCATTTCGGTGATATACGAAAGTGATTACAACAGAATGGCAAAGATCTATAAGCTCCCTCAGGTCAAGCTTGCAAAGGATGAATATACATTCATGTGCGACGTTGACGGATATATGGAGGTCGCTCAGAAGAATCTGACAGACGGACATAGATTTACCCTCGCCGGAAAAGAGTATCATCCTGCAGACAATCCGCTGATAGTCAGTAACCTTTATCCTCTGTTTACAGCTGTAAATACAGGAGTATTCATTTTCCCCGACGGCAGCACGATCTTCACCGATCCGTTTGAAATGGATCGCGGAGGAAACAGGGAGACTATGCTCGCCGCAAATTTCGACCGTACAAAGCAGTCGGCAAGAAAGACCGACCGTATGTTCAACGGAGGATACGATATCAGTTCATCAAAGAACAGCTTCGGCGATATTGATAATTCCACCAATGAATACTATGCACTCTGGGAAAACCTGCGCACCTCGGCCGGCTTTCCTGAGACAGATGAGCAGACTCTGGCTCTGACCGAAGGACTGACGCCGGTATATGACGAAAGCGGCATTATTGCATATCACAGAGAAGCTGACAACAGCTACTGGACAGTAAATGAGAACAAGACCGGACTGGTCCCCTTCACGGGCAAAATAGATACAGAAAAGCTGTGGCAGTACAACAAGCAACACGCATGCCAGTTCTCTTATATAGATGGTTATACCGAGCACGTCACAGATACGGGATATCCTGTCGCTTTTGAGGATGCAGACGGAAAATTCTACGTCATCACAGCAAGCTACCCGGTATACAGTGCCTCTGGCCACCTTGTTGAAATAGTCAACAAACTTGAACTGATGGAGGGTGAATGGAATACTGAAAAGGATTACATATACGACAGGACAGACGACTGTATATATGAGCTTCTTCCCGACGGAAAGAAAAGCAAGACCGCTTTTACAGAAGATGAGATAATGGTGTACCCCGTTTTCTGCAATGAAGGTGACACTCCCGACTACTTCGCATATTCATCATTTTCAAGGGTCTCGGATGTTGAAATAGCTTTGGAAAGCACATCCTGCATACTTTTCATCGCCCTTTATGTAGGAATGGTATTCCTGCTTGCCTGTGCGGCTGTGCTGGGACTGAAACAGCTCAGTGACAGCGCAGATAACAAGGTGAGATACACTACCCTGAGACAGATAGGCTGCAGCGAAAAAATGATAACGGGAGCTTTTTTCAGGCAGGTGCTGTTCTTCTTCCTGCTGCCGCTGGTACTCGCACTTCTGCTCTCCGCCTTCCTTCTCAGCTATATTGTCCGCATGATCGCAGCTTATCTTGCCGCAAGTGTTCTTGTTCAGGCAATTGTAGTCACTCTTGTGATACTGTCAGCTGTTTACATCAGCTTCTTCATAGTGACCTGGCTTGGCTGCAAGCGAATGATACACGACGGTGCAAAAGCAGAAAGAAAAGACTAATATCAATTAAAAGTTTTTCAGAGGTACCGCGAGCTACGCTCGCGGTACCTCTGAAAAACACTATAAAAAAGTGCGCCGCAGGGTAGGCGCACCTCAGGATCACTTGTCTCGGGCGCAAGTATCGGCTTCAAGAGCTGCTAATATTATCACAGTTTCTGAAAAAACACTTTGAAAACAAGGCTATATATCATAAAAGCTTTCCTGAGGGAATGTGAGAGATATCACTGTGCCGCTGCCGGTAACAGATGAAGCTGATATCAGTATACCGAGCTTGTCACAGAGCTTGCAGCATAGGTAAAGCCCTATGCCCGTTGATCTGCTACCTTCATTCCTGCCGTTTTTACCGGTAAAGCCCTTTTCAAAAACTCTCGGCAGATCATCAGGCGCTATTCCCGTTCCGTTGTCGGTTATGCTGAGAACTACGCCTTCGTCGCGCTGCGAGGCTGAAAATGTAAGTAATGGTGAGGAAGAAGCATATTTTATACTGTTCGATATGATCTGGTCGAGAATAAAGGATATCCATTTGGGGTCGGTAAGAACACTTATCTCACAGTTTTCGATATGAATACCGAAACGTGAACGTATCAGATATTTTTTGTTGTTTTTAATGCAATTGCTTATTATTTCCTTCAGGGCACAGCGCCTGATAAGATAATCCTTCTCCACACAGCCGCTGCGGGCATAATAAAGGGCATTCTCCGTCATGGAATCGATCTTGTCAAGCTCTTCGTCCAGACTGTCGGAAAACTGACCCTTGTTGTTTTCGGAAATGAGCTTTGCCGCAGCTATCGGCAGCTTGATATCATGTATCCATAATTCGATATATTCTTTATAATCCTCCTGCTCGCTGCGTATACTGTTTACGTTTTCCGCCATCGATTTTCCTGTTGTGTACAGTATCTCCTGCGTCAGTCTTGCTTCAGCGAATTCTCCTGAGGCTGCCAGCGCATGAATGAGGTATTTCCTGTCAAGAGCATCAAGCGAAGCGAAAAGCTCGTCATAGTATTTCTTGCGCTTTCGGAAGTCTGCTGCCATTCCGCAGAAAACACATAAGAAAATGATCACCGGTATAACGATCCTTATTGCAGTGTCGATATGATATGGTATCAGTAATATTTCTGCCGCTGCTGTTCCGAAAAAAAGCAGCAGCAGCAAAGGTGCGCGGTCGGAAATATACTGCTTTATTTTCATGCAAGTCTCCTTATCCGAGGATATAACCCTGGCCGCGTCTTGTTTTTATAACGTTTCCGAGACCCAGTCCCTCTAATTTTTTTCTCAGCCGTGTTATGTTTACTGTCAGGGTATTGTCATCAACAA
This sequence comes from uncultured Ruminococcus sp., assembly GCA_902803385.1. Classification (GTDB taxonomy): domain Bacteria; phylum Bacillota; class Clostridia; order Oscillospirales; family Acutalibacteraceae; genus UBA1213. The sequence continues at coordinate 787 of CADCPT010000152.1, read as the reverse complement.
AGCTCTCATCGTCCCAGAGATACTGCATAATGGTCTCACGGGTAACTATTGTTCCTTTTCTGCTGATAAGGCATGAGAGTATCATCTGTTCATTTTTTGTCAGTACAGCCTCATTTCCGACGGCGCTGACCGTACCCTTTGAGGTATTGAAAATGAATCCGCATACACTGATGCAGTCGCTGCTGCTGTCGGAGCGTCGCAGCAGGGCGCTTATCCTTGCAAGTAATATCTGAAGATTGAAGGGCTTTGTAACAAAATTGTCCGCGCCGAAATTAAACGCCATAAGCTCGTCTATTTCACTGTTTCTGCTGGTTATTATTATTATCGGTATATCCGATACCTTGCGAAGCTGACGGCAGACATAGTGACCGTCTGTTCCCGGAAGCCCAAGATCAAGCAGCAGCAGGTCAGGCGATTCCTTCGTCACATCCTCAGTGATCCGGTCGAACCTCTCAAGACAGGTACATTCATATCCGTTGGATTGCAGGAATATTTTAAGCTCTCTGGAAAGTGCTGCATTATCTTCTGCTATCATTATTCTTTTCATTGTTCCGACCTCCTGTGCAATATGCGATCATAAAAATAATAACACATAACAGCAAGATCATCAAGCATATAAATAAAGTGCATACGGCGCGCGTTCAGAATAGTATTGTTTTTCTTGTTCCAAGCCTCCGCCCGACCGCAACTTCGCTGCGAGCGGGCTATTTTAAGACTTGTTTTTTCAGAGGTGGCGCGAGCAAAGCTCGCGCCACCTCTGAAAAAACACTATAATAAAAGTGCGCCG
>CADCPT010000151.1 GCA_902803385.1 uncultured Ruminococcus sp. | reverse complement strand
GAGCTTCTCGATCTCAAGGTTGAGCTTGATAACTTCCTTCTTGGGAAGAAGATCAAATGTACCGTCGCTTTCCATTGTGCGAAGCTGATTGAGTCTCTCGATTCTTCTGCGGATAGTTGTGAAGTTTGTAAGCATGCCGCCGAGCCATCTTGCATTTACATAGTAAGCACCTGCGCGGAGTGCCTCTTCCTTAACAGAATCCTGGGCCTGCTTCTTTGTACCTACAAACAGAACAGACTTGCCCTCTGCAGAGATCTCACGAACAAAATTGTAAGCTTCCTCAAGTTTCTTTACAGTTTTCTGAAGATCGATAATATAGATACCGTTTCTTTCAGTGAAGATGTAGGGAGCCATTTTGGTATTCCATCTTCTTGTCTGATGACCGAAATGAACACCGGCCTCCAGAAGCTGCTTCATTGATACTACTGATGCCATAAAAAATCCTCCTTAGGTTTAACCTCCGTCGACCTTTGAATTTTAATACGCTATGCATACACCTAACGAATAATGCCGACGTGCGATTTGCGTAGAAGATTATAACATAAAGCGAAACAAAATGCAATATCTTTTTCAAAAAAATTTGCTCTATATTTTTCAATGTGGATTTTCAAAGTAAATTCCACAGTGGAATTTGCAGTGGAATTTAGATTGAGAAAAAAACAGTGGTAGAATTTAGTCTGAGAAAACATCTATTCATAGATTTTGAACCAGAGGCATTAAATTGCGATTATACTCAAAATCAGGCACGGCGAAGCCGCTTGACCTTGATAGGTTATCATAAAAATGCTATAATAGCGATGGCGACGGTAAACTATATTGAATATCTATTACTGTAGTATAATATTCACTTTATTAAACTAATCTAAATCGTTAAAAAGTATATTCTACTGTCTTACTACTATGGACTTTACTTAAAGATTTTACGTCTGGATAAAAAATCTTTGATTTTATTCCTTTTTATTGATTCAAATAAAAAAATATGGTATTATAATTAAAAACAGCTTTAGTGGTGCGGCATTATGAAAGATATTTATAAAGTTGCAATAATCGGCGGCGGAGCCGGCGGTCTTGCGGCAGCAATACGATGTGCTTCAAGATTCGGCGGCAAAAACGTGATAATACTTGAAAAACAGAACAGAACCGGGCGAAAGCTTCTTGCAACAGGAAACGGACGCTGTAATATCAGCAATACTGATATGGATATGGTTCATTATCATGGTGATAAAAGAATCATCTCCAGCGTTATCGGAAGATTTTCCGTAAAAAGCATTAGGAAATTCTGTTCGGAAATAGGTCTGCTTCTTCGTGAAGACGAAGCCGGAAGGATCTATCCCTACAGCAATCAGGCGGCAACGGTACTTGATTGCATGAGAACGCAGCTCTCCGTACTCGGAACAGAAGAAAAATGTGATTTTTTCACCAAAAAGATAAAGAAAACAGGATTCGGATACGAGATATCATCTCCTGAAAATGTAATAAAAGCCGAGAATATCATTATGGCCAGCGGTTCTAAGGCTTCACCAGCACTTGGCTCTGATGACAGCGGACTGATGCTTCTACGCGAAAACGGTATAAAGCATACTCCGCTCTTCCCTGCTCTGTCTCCGGTAGAAACAAAAGAAAAATACAAAAGCCTTAAAGGCATACGTGCAAAAGGTATCGCAGAGATAGTTGCAGACGGTTACACTGTAAAAAAAGAAAAAGGGGAAATACAATTCAGCGATAAGGCATTATCCGGAATATGTGTTTTTCAGTGCTCGCGTATTGTAAATGAATATCTGTATTACGGAACAGTACTCGGAAACAAAACAAGAAAAATCGAAATAGCAATTGACCTCATGCCTGACTATTCTGCTGCAGGGCTTGAAAGATATCTGAGAAGCTGTAAAAAAAGATTTTCAGACAAACCAGCAGGAATGATATTATCAGGAGCTTTGCACAAGCGACTGTCTGAAGCTATAGTGGAAAGTCAGACTATTTACAAAAAGAACTGTATCGAACTCGAAGAAAAAGAAATTCAGCAAATAGCATGTGCTGTGAAATGCTTTACCTTTACACCTGTGAAATCAGATCAGTTTTCAAATGCGCAGGTCTGTGCAGGAGGTATTGGTTCTGACGAAATCAACACCGATACTATGATGCTCAAAAAGCTTCCGAATATATATGTTTGCGGTGAAATACTGAATGTTGATGGAGATTGCGGCGGATACAACCTTCATTTTGCGATCGGCAGCGGTATAATTGCATCGGATAATATCAAATGAAACGGCGGTAGCTTTTATGTTAAGAATTAATGGGATATCATTACCATTGGATTATGATGATAACACAATAAAAAATGCTGTTGCAAAAGCACTTAGAATCAACAGCTCATACATCAGTTATTTTTCGCTGTATAAAAGAAGCGTTGATGCCAGAAAGAAAAACCAGATACACTTCGAAGCATCTGTTGATGTAAAGCTTTCCGCGAGCGAAGAGCAAATTGCCGCAAAAAATAAAAAGGCATCAGTGATTAACGAATACCACTATGATCTTCCGACGGGAAAACCACTTAAAAAAAGACCGGTAATAGTCGGCAGTGGACCCTGCGGTCTATTTGCAGCCCTGATTCTTGCGCAGTGTGGTCAGCGTCCGATAATACTTGAACGCGGATATGATGTTGACAGAAGAACAAAAGATATTTCGATGTTCTGGAAAAGCGGCGAACTTGATACAGAATCCAATGTACAGTTCGGTGAAGGAGGTGCCGGTACGTTCTCCGACGGAAAGCTTAATACCGGAACGAAGGATAAAAGGATCCGTAAGGTACTTATCGAATTTACAACGCATGGAGCTCCAAAAGAAATAATGTATCTGTCAAAGCCTCATATCGGAACGGATAAACTGAAAACAACGATCAAGAATTTAAGAAACGACATTATCTCTTTAGGAGGAGAAATACGTTTCGGATCTAAACTAATCGATATCACATCAAAAGACGATAAGGTCACCGGTGTGGTTTATGAGCAAAACGGATGTGAATACAGAATTGAAGCAGATAACGTTATTCTTGCGATCGGACACAGCGCAAGAGATACCTTTTCTATGCTTAATAATAAAGGCATTGCGATGAAGCAAAAGCCTTTTGCAATGGGGATAAGGATCGAACATCTGCAGGAGCAGCTGAACAAACAACAATATGGTCTATTCTGGAATCATCCGAACCTTACTGCAGCAGATTATAAAATGGCTGTTCATCTGAATAACGGCAGAGGTGTTTTTACCTTTTGCATGTGTCCCGGCGGAAGCGTCGTTGCGGCTGCAAGCGAAAACGGACGTGTCGTCACAAATGGGATGAGTGAATTTGCACGAGATAGAACAAATGCCAATTCCGCTCTTCTTGTAGGATTAGAGCCTGCAGATTTCGGCAGTGATGATATCCTTGCCGGAATAGCAATGCAAAGAGAGCTTGAAAGCAGGGCATTTATAACAGGCGGTGAAAACTATAATGCCCCTGTGCAGAGAGTATGTGATTTTCTTAAAAAACAGCCGTCTGCAATGCTTGGTGAAGTGATTCCAAGCTATCGTCCCGGATTTGAGCTGACATCTCTTGATAGTTGTCTTCCGAGATTCATGACAGATTCACTAAGAGAAGGTATAATAGAAATAAACAAATCTCTTCCCGGTTTTTCTTACGGTGACGCTGTTCTGACAGCTGTTGAAAGCAGAAGCTCTTCTCCTGTAAGGATACTTAGAGATGAAACGATGAATTCCGTATCTCTTAAAGGGTTATATCCCTGCGGAGAAGGTGCAGGTTATGCGGGAGGAATAATGTCGGCGGCAGTTGATGGAATAAAAGCTGCTGAAATGATAATGATTAATAGATGATCATAATAAGATGATAGTATTATTATAAACTATTTGTAAAAAAGGGACAGGGGGTAATACTATGGAAAATGATGCGTTCTCATTCGGGATAGAACCCGGAGGGCTCAGAGATATAAGGGAAATAGGAATACTGATCTGCTATATGCTTGATAATATTAGCAAGCCTTTTTCAAGCTCTGACTTGATCGAAATAATACAACAAAACGGCATTGCAAATTATTTTGCAACAACTTCGTCAATTTCAGAGCTTATTAAAAATAACAACATTAAGTCAGATAAAGACGGTAAGCTGCTTGAGATCACAGATAACGGAAGATTGATATCAGGTCAGCTTTATTCAGAGCTTCCCCTGACAATACGTCAGAAGGTAATAAGTTCTGTATCAAAACTTGAAGAAAACCGGGTAAATGAAAAACAAAACCCGGTTCTGATACAAAAGCTTGACAGCGGCGGATACAACGTTACTTTAAAAATCGCAGATCAGAACAGGGATATGATGTCTCTTTCGATTATTGTGCCAAGCAAAAAGGAAGCAGAACAGATAAAAAAGAATTTTCATAATTCTCCTGTTAGGGTATATTCTGTTATTCTTGCCTCTCTTATAGGAGATGAAAAGCTTATTAAAGAAACTATCAAGGAGTTAGATAATGACTGACGCAGTATTAAAGATCAACTATCCGGAAGCAGAGCTTTTCTATAAAAGCCCTCATGCACTTACGGACTATTCTTCAGTGCAAAGCTTTACCCTGATAAGAAGCTCAATAGAATTATTTGCCTACTATAATGCCTTAGATTTCTCAGCTGATGATATAAAGGAGTTTTTTTCAAGGATGCAGATCAATAAAAACGGAAAGGTTTTTATCCCATCCGTTAAAAAGATCACTGGCATTCTTGAATGCTGCATGTCAGGCTCTGAAAACAAGCTTTCGGAAAACGGTGGCATATACCATATTGAAAGCTGGAATACCGACGGGTACAGATATGAGATAATCAGATTAAAATCATTGGGATAATATGATCATGGGGTTTATTAACACTTGAAAAGTGACTGGATATCGACGACGCTCTTCACACTACCGCTGCTGCGCAGCTACCGGGCTAATAAATATTTGTTTTTTCAGGGGTGCCAGGCGATTTGCGCCTGGCACCCCTGAAAAAACACTATAAAAAGTGCTCCGCATGGTAGGCGAACCCTCATCGCACTTCTTTCGTGTGTACCCCAAGAGCACTTCCTTAGGACACACAAGGGTATTACGAAAGGGACTGTGAATTGTCTCACAGTCCCTTTAACTCACTTATGCAGATTTCAGGCTCCAATAGTCCGTAATTACCGTCCTTGCGCCTATAAACAACATTTATTTCACCTGAAGATGCATTTCTGAACATAAAGAACTCGTGACCTATAAGATTCATCTGGAGAATCGCTTCTTCAACACTAAGAGGTTTAACAGAGAAGGTCTTATTCCTGACAACCTTATACTCTTCCTCTGTAATATCATCATCTGCATCTCCGCTGTTGAAGTATTCATCAAACGATTCCGTCTTAAGCTTCTTTTCGAGCTTAGCTTTATTCTTTCGGATCTGTCCTCCGAGTATATCAACAACATTGTCAAGAGCATCGTTCATCTCAAGAGCAGTGCTCTCAGCACGATACATCATTCCGCCGTCACGGATCGTTACCTCAACGGTCTGACGGTTCTTCTCGAGAGTAACCGTAACGTTAGCTTCGGCATCTTCAGAATAGATCTTTTCAAATTTTCCGAGTTTTTTGTAAACACGCTCCTTGAAATTGTCCTTGAGGTTTACTTTCCTACCGATAATGTTATACTTCATAAGCCAAGCCTCCTTGTATTTGCTTATATCCTACGAAGGCACCCGGTCAAAGCATTCATCAGCAAAACCAGCTGAACCCCGATCGGATATAATCCCATCTCTGAGATCACTTATATTATAACACTATTTACTAAAAAATAAAAGACTTTTTTTGAAAATATGTAAACTTTTTTAAAAACTAACTGTTATAGATCACAGAAGAACCGGTATTAACGAGTATAACCTTTGATCTGAGATCAAGAATATCACCGTCAACCAGAACGATATCAGAATCCTTACCGACCTCAAGGGAGCCGACACGGTCTGAGATCCCGCAGATTCTGGCAGCATCGGATGTAACAGATCTTAATGTTGCATCAGGTTCCATTCCTTCCTTGACCGCAACTGACGCACATAATGTCAGGAAAGGAAGAGGTGTTTCGGGATGATCGGTAATAATCGCAACAGGTATTCCCTTTCTGCTCAGTATATCTGCTGCCTTTAGATTAAGATTCTTAAGCTCAGGCTTGCTTCTGTCTGTAAGGAAAGGTCCGACCAGTATTCCTTCACACTCTGCACCGATTTCATCATTTATCAGCCATGCATCTGTTCCGTGTACGATCACACATCTGATATTGAATTCAGAGCATATCCTAAGAGCTGTAAAGATATCGTCTTCCCTATGCGCATGAAAATGTGCAGGTATCTCTCTGCTGAAAAGCGGACACAAAGCCTCATATTTCATATCAAACTCAGGCTCGTCATTATTAGCCTTATCTTTTTTATATGCCTGCTTGTCTTCATAATACCTTTTAGCCTTATAAAGTGTTTCACGGATCAAAGCTGCCGCTGCCATTCTTGTTACAGGGGTCTGTTCTTTATCGTTATATGTAGATTTTGGGTTTTCTCCGAGTGAAAACTTTATCGCAGCCGGATCCTTGATTATCATCTTATCTATACGTTCGCCGTATGTCTTTATAGCTGCGATCTGACCGCCGATCAGATTTGTGCTACCCGGACAAATAAGTGTAGTAGTTACTCCGCTTAGCAGAGCTTCTCTGAAATATCTGTCCTGAGGATTAGTTCCATCAATTGCTCTCAGATGAGGTGTGATAGGATCGGTATCTTCGTTACCATCATCACCCTCGAACGTAAGGGAATCCTCAAACAATCCCAGATGTGTATGAGCATCAATTAAGCCCGGATATGCAAAAGCATTATTACCATCAATAGTTTCAACATTTTCATTCTGAACGCATTCTGACATTTTCCCTATTTCTGTTATCTTTCCATTAATGCATTTTATATAACCATTTTCAATAATATCATTATTATCGTTCATTGTATGAATATGCAGATTGATAAATACCTTTTCCATACTAATCATCACCTTCAAAAAAATCGGAGAGCTCCAGCTCTCCGATCTATTATATCTCTAAGCCTGTAAAGACAAAAATCACTTCTGAGAATTACCTCTTCTTGAATATCCGCCTCTTTTATTTTCCATACGCTTAAGATCAGACATTTTTTCGTCACTTGCCTGCTTGAATTTTGAAAGCATATCCTCAAAGCTTGACGGCTCGGCTTTTTTTGCCGGAGACTGCCATTCATAACCGGCATTGCGCTGAGGTCTTGCACTGACCTGATCATGCCCTTTACTCTGCGGAGCATTATTCTTTCGAGGCTGCTGCGGAAGAGCTTTCTTAATAGAAAGGCTGATTTTTCCGTCTTCACCAATAGTAAGGATCTTGACCTTGACTGTCTGACCTTCTGTCAGATGATCTTTGATATCGTTGACATAGGTCGGAGCAACCTCCGAAATATGTACCATACCAGTCTTTCCGCCTTCAAGATCAACAAAAGCACCAAACTTAGTAATCCCTGTTACCTTACCCTCAACTATCATTCCTACTTCAAGACCCATACTTAATACGTTTTCTCCTCTCAGTCACCGGCAATGTTCACAAAAACAACCTCGCCGTTTTTGACGTAATCCAAATCTTCTCTTGCGATTTTTTCAACGTATCCCTCATAGGCAGTTTCGTTATTATCCTTAACTGCATCAGCTACCTTTTTGAGTTCAGCATTGGTCTGCTCCTGAGTATAAACCTTTTCCTCCAGCAACGCAAGCTCTGATTTTGCATTGTTTATTTTTATCTGCTGGTCAACTATCATAAACAGAACATAAACCGTGACGACAGCTGTCAGAATATAGAGAAGCACGCTCCATCTCTGCCTGCTTGTTTTTGTACGCTTTGGCTTGCGTATTTCAGAATTCTGCATTATCATCACCGCTCCGAACTATCAATTCTATGTGTCGCTGACCGACAATAGTATTATACTACATATGTCAGTATTAATGCAAGATAAAATAACATACTTTTTGAAATTTTTTCAAAAAAATTGACCAAAATTTACTTATTTTTTCGTTTTGTTAAGCAAAAGATGTTGATTCTTCTAATAATGGGTTTTAAACAGACAAAAGCTTTTATTTTACCCGTATAGTATACGATGTATTTCTTTATATATCTCCCTGCGAAACACCAGATAACGAAAAAGCTTATTATCTGTGCAGCAATAACATATAGCCTGATACGCCCTTCTGTCATTGCTACGGCATAGAGAAAATGAATAACAGAAACAAAAAAAGAAAACACTGCATCGGATATAAATACTCCGACATTGCTGCAGGAGAAAACGTCACGCACCGAAACAAAGACAGTATATGATAATGCAATTACTGTCCCAAGAACAAAAGCCCAAAGAAATGCAGATGTTTGCTGAAACATTGATATTTCCATAACACTCCACCTCTATCTGAAAAGCTTTTTTAAAAAACCTCCCTCGGCTTTTTTATTCTCAGAGTAGTTCAGAGAAGTGATTATCCCATCAACAAGCAATTCACCGGTTTCTTGAGAAAACTTACTGATATGGAGTTTTTCACCCGAAATCGTTAGTTCGCCGAGATCTGTGATAAGAAGAACATTTTCATCGTTAAAACCCGAAACTTCTTTCACACCTCCGACATTAAGTATTTCGCGGTTCTCAAGGATGATATTATGCTTTCCCGGACATTTTCTTATTTCTTCCGCTTCCATTACAACTCCCCCGTTCACAGCAATATATTTAAAACTATGAAAGAGGATCAGGTATTATTCCTCGATTATTCTGTACATTAACCCTGCCTCATCCTTTTTTGCATATTCATTTATGGAAACGACCTCTGCCTTTATCGGATGTGCTCCAAGAGCAAGCTCAATAACATCGCCGACTTTGACTTCATAGGAAGCACGGGCAGGTTTTCCGTTGATCGTGACTCTTCCTGCATCACATGCTTCATTTGCAACGGTTCTTCGTTTTATTATCCGGCTGATTTTCAGATATTTGTCAAGTCTCATTATGATCTCCTCCTTTCTCAGAAAAGCGAAAGCCGATCTTTCGATCGGCCTCCTGAAAAATTACTTCTTGTCAACAGCATCCTTAAATGCCTTGCCTGCCTTGAATGCAGGAACCTTAGAAGCAGGAATAGTGATCTTCTCGTTTGTACGAGGATCGCAGCCTGTTCTCTCTTTTCTTTCACGACGCTCGAATGTACCAAAACCTACAATACGAATGTCATTACCCTCTGCAACCTGCTCAACGATTGTGTCGAGTGCAGCAGTTACAGCTTTCTCAGCGTCCTTCTTAGAAATCTCAGCCTTTTCGGCAACCGCATTAATGAGTTCAGTTTTGTTCATTTTGAATTTCCTCCAGATTTTCTTTTTTTTGGATTGATCTCCAGATTTG
>CADCPT010000150.1 GCA_902803385.1 uncultured Ruminococcus sp. | reverse complement strand
TTATAGTGTTTTTTCAGGGGTTCCAGGCGCGAAGCGCCTGGAACCCCTGAAAAAACAAATTTTTAGCAGCCCGGTCGCGCCGAAGGCCCGGTCGGGCGGATGGGGAAGTGTTAATGCGACAGCCCTCTCTGAAAAAACACTATAAATTTATGCATGAACAAGTGCCGGGAAGGAAAGAATATCGGGAAGATCGTTTATTAGCGTATCACCGAGAACAAAGAAGGTGGTATCGTCTTCCTTGTAAAGATACTTCTCAAGCCCTGAGGTGTTTTCGGGAATAAAGGCAAATTCCGCGTTCTTGATCTCACTGCCGAAGGCTTCGCATATTTCCGAAGGATCAACAGGCTCGTCTGAAAAAACATCATATACTGTCAGGGTATCTTCGTCCTTTTCTGCTATCACACAGCAGTTTAGCCCCTCTATCTTATAGACGCACTCCTGCATAAACTGCGTCAGGTAAAACATCAGCAGATCGTCTGTATCTGTTTTTACGGAGCTTCTTTCCGAAAGCGCACTTTTTATCTTCAAAAAATCCAGGTGGTCGCTTTTGCTGTTCATAGGTATCTGCTGTATACAGGCAGGTCTGTCTGTCGATACAGTCGTGCGGAATCTGAATTCGTCTGTTTTTTTGAAGCCGAATTTAGGATAGAAACCGAGGACCTCATCATTCGCATACAAAAATATACCGTCACGATCGCTGTATTCGGAAAGGATCTTTTCCATAAGCGTCCTGGAAAAACCCTGATTTCTGTATTTCTCATCCGTCATTATTGTTCCGAGCTGTATATAATGACGATCCTTTCCTTTTACGCTGCAGTCTATGATATTCACAGATACATTTGCTATTATCTTTCCGTCTGCGAGCACAGAGTACGGGATGTATTTCTCATTCCAGAATCCGCTTTTATACCATCCTTCAAAATCCAGACCAAAGGTCTGCTTTGAAAGATCATTGAATAGCTTCCTGAGTTTATCATCGTTTCTGTAATTGCTGATTATTTCGTAATCCATATTGTTTACTCCTTTAGTTTTTTGTTTGTCTGTCGCAAAAACGGTGCTTTGCAAAATCTTTTTTCTGTTATTCAGATTCTATATAAGGATTCACATGTACCATAATATGCTTTATTTTTGGGAATGACCTTTCAACCGTTTCATGCACCCTTTCGGCGATAGCATGACCTTCGCAAAGAGTTTTGGTGCCGTCTGCGCTGATCTCTATATCAACATAAAGCCTGTTCCCGAAAACACGGGTCTTGAGCATGTCTATACCTTTAACATCCTCCTGAGCCAGAACGCAGGCACGAATAGCCTCCTCTGTCTCAGCATCACAGGATCTGTCTACCATTTTGTCGATCGCATCTCTGAAAATATCGAATGCAGCCTTCATTATAAAAACACATATAAGCAGGCTTGCCAGAGGTTCAAGGATGGGATAGCCGTTTCTTGCTCCCGCAATACCGATAAGCGCTCCTACAGAAGACAGCGCATCGCTTCTGTGGTGCCATGCGTCAGCCATAACTGCGCCGGAATCTATCTTTTTTGCATAATGACGGGTATACCAGAACATTGCTTCCTTTATAACGATGGAGACAATAGCAGCTATCTCGGCAGCAAGCCCCGGCTCCTGCATATCGTCAAGGCTGCCTGAATCAAGACGTGATATTGCCTCTGCGCCGATAAAACAGCCTGTTACGATAAGAACGACGGCAAGAACGATAGCCGCGACACATTCAAACCTTTCGTGACCGTAAGGATGCTGCTTGTCAGATTTTTTTGCAGAAAGCCGCACACCTATTATTACAATAAAGCTGCTGAAAACATCCGAAGCAGAATGTACCCCGTCGCTTAGCATTGCCGGAGAATGAGCAAAAATGCCGGCCGCTGCCTTGCCTGCCGCAAGCACCGTATTGGCCACGATACTGACAGTAGAGACCTGCACTGCTGTTTTTACTGTTTTTTCTTCTATGCTGCAGTTATTCATCATTATCACTCCTTGGTAACAGGATACTATGATGCCGGATCAATAATACATATCAATAAAAGTTGTCAGGCGGCAAAGCCGCCTGCATGCAGTGCAAATGCTGTTCTCTTCCAAGCCGCAGCAAAGCAAACGGATCATTATTATTTCTTTCTGAGCTTCATCATTCCCTGTGAAAAATCAATAAGCCCCTCTTCATCTGTAGTGATCTCATCCCAGGATGACTGAACCTCTCCGAATAACTCCCGGTGTTCACCGGAATCGACATAGTATTTCCCGTTCAGACACTTCCATGGGTTTTCCGCTGCCGCAAAGAAACCGTCCTTTACCTCAGATATCTCACCTGCTTCTACGGCGGCTCTGATCTCCTCTTCGGAAACACCCTCGGGAAGCTTCATCCATGTTTTTACCTTGTGATCGTCCGTGAACTCAACAACAGCATCAAAGCTGCGCATGGAATCTTTTACTTCATCCTCGTCGATCTCTCCGGCTTCAAGACGCTTATTAAGCTCTGCAAGTATCTCATCCTTTGAAAAGACCCCGAACTTTCCGTTAACCATTCCCATGCTTTTAGCAACTTCATATTTGCCGACAATATCCTTCTGATTCATATCTTCTTCAGTCGGCTGGATATCCCCTATATCTTCTTTTTCAGTGACAGTGCCCTCTTCGGTCTTTTTCAGAGCGACTGCAACAAAGCCAAGTGAAAAAACAAGGTTTTCGCCCTGCATTTGTAAGGTCTGGATGCTTTCAAGCATTGAGCTGTCCGGAATATCAAAGAAATCTCCGACAGTATAGCGGTACTTGAACATGTCCGTCTGCTCCCAGGTGCCGTCAACTGTTTTTCCGCTCTTGCTGTTTGTCATTGTCAGGCGTTTGTCTTCAAAGAATTCAAATGTTATTGCCGTAAAGTCTGTTCCGTCATCGCTTTTGAATTCACTTGCGGGGATGTGCGCCAGATCATCAGAAAAAGCATTCACAAAATAGTCCGGCTGCCATTTTCCTACAATAAACTTCAGTCCGCGTCTGATATCAAATTCGTCAAGCATCTTTTTTCCGCCTTTCCGGTTTTGTATTTAATAAATTATATAACGCTTTTGTGAAAAAATCAATATTACGGCCGTATTGTTTGTTTGTGAAAGTTTCATAAAAATTTTTGTATTATTTCTCCATTTTTATGTCAAAAGGTTTCCTGCATTTATAGAAAACTTTATCGAAAAGATTTAAAATATAGGTAATCATACAAAAACGGGAGAGAATAATGAAAAGCTTTTACCGTATTGTTTTACTTCTGATAATATTATTGATACCGCTGATCATGACTCCCTCATCCAAGGTCTCGGCAGAAAACGAGTGTTCTTCCTTCCTGCCGGACGGGAAGGGAGGATTTTACGAGCTTTCCCGCAGTGATAAGTCATACCGGCTGTATTATATCGATCAGAACGGAGATAAAACGCCTTCATATTCCGGAAGCTACAGAATAACAGGCTTTTCTGTATCCGGAGAAACCATTTTCCTTATATCCGAAAAAATGAACAGCCAGCCTGTTTTTGTTTGTGAGGGAACGCATCGTCAGACTGTTGTTTTCCTGTCCGATATCACCATACGGGATTCACTTATAGCAAGAAGTGAAAGAAACAATATCTGCGCTGTAGATAAAAACGACCCCTCTGCTGTTATCATTTTCGACAGTAAGGGCAGTCAGAAGAAAAAGGTCAATACAGACTTTGAGATAGATAACCTGTTCACAGCCGACGGAACGCTCTATGCTTCAGGTCATGGTCGTGCTGTTGCCGTTGAGACCGGAACGCTGCTGAGATCGAAGGTACCTGAGGGATGCTTTATTTTGAACGGAGAATACTGCAGTGCAGAAGACGGCAGCGTATGGAGATTTTCGGAAGGAGGTTTTTCACTTATCGGAAGGTATTCCGGAAGCCTTTGCTGTACAGCGCGCGGCGAGATATTTTCGTCGCACGGAAGCGTAACGGAGCTTTTAGATATCGATGGAAAAGCTTCAGCAAGCTGTGATAACGTCTTCATTACCGAAAAAATGCTTGCAAGCTCAAACACAGCCGCATATATCAGTAACGGAAAGCTCGGAATAGTCAACAGATCACTTATGAAAAAGCCTCCTGAAAAGCCGGAAAGCAAGCATGAAGCTTCGCAGGATCCATATTCCAGAAAAGAGACGGAAGATCCTGTTATTTCCGAAGCAACATCACAGGCAAGCAAAACAGATCCATCATCTTCAGGCATCTCAGAAAGCTCTTTGATTTCAGAAACAGTATCCGAAACACCCGGCCCGGCATCTTCCGGGGTATTCAGCAGAACATATGATATGGAAAACCGTTTTTTGTACATACCGACAGGGACTACTGCAGCAAAGCTTATTTCTGATATCAGCTTCGACGGTTTCTCTTATAAGTTTTATGACCACTCCGGAAAAGAAATGACCTCCGGCAAGCTCGGAACAGGATGCAGACTTGTTTTTTCCGGAGATAATAACAAAGCGGAATATACGATAATTGTACGAGGTGACCTTACCGGAGAAGGAAACTGCAACAGCCGCGATGAATCATTTATTGCTGACATCATACTCGGAAAAAGCGTTGATAGGGCGGTCAAACTTGCAGCGGATATGGATAATAACGGAATTATCGACGCAGATGATATCGTGCTGCTCGCAAAGCTTGCGGACGGAGGAATAGCACCCTCATCTTCGGGCGGCGGACTTAAAATGTCATTGACTGCCGATAATGACATTTCCGCAGATAAAGCATTTTCGGTAACAGCGGAGCTTTCACCCGGAAATAATGTCGGCGCAGCAGTTCTGGAGCTTGTTTTTGACAGCTCACGGCTCGATCTTGCATCCGTAAGATCTCCACAGGGACAAAGCGGTGATCTTATAAGATATTCATCAAGCGACGATACGGTAAAGCTTGTATTCCTTAATTTCCATGCAGATAGTTCTCCTGTTTCCTTTGTTTTTCGATTTGAGCCGATCGTAAGAGGAAGTCAGAGCTACAGCTTCAGAGCGATGCTTTTGTCATCAGCCGACAGCTACGGTGCAAATAAAACACTTCCTGATCCGGTGAAGCTGGATATTGTAAGCAAAAATAAAACCTCATCCGAAAATAAAAGCAGCGGATCCGGAAACTCCTCTGAAAACAAAAAGTCAGACAGTACCGATAAGAAGAATACGGGATCAGAGAAAAAAGACGAAAACAGCAGGGAATTCTTTGATGTTTCAGAAGTCAATACAGACAGCAGAGAAGGTAATGAAGACACAGAGCCTGACAGCTCATCCCTGCAGGAGTATTCAGCTTTTCCGGCAGAACCGGAGGATCATTCCGCGCGTTACCTTCTTGCTTCGGGTGTACTGCTCCTGGTGCTTGCTGCCGCCGCGGCCGGCTACAAGCTTGCCGGGCGCAAGAAATAAAGAATCAGGGTGCGCCGCAAGGTAGGCGCACCGGGGGGGCACTTCCTTCGGGCGCACTTTGTATAGCGAAGGAGCCGTGAATTTTTTCACAGCTCCCTGAAAAAACACTATAAAAAAGTGCGGCGCAGGGTAAGCGCAGCATCAGGTATTTATTTCAGGAAATGGTATCACCTCAGGCTGATCCGGCCGGTATTCTCCTATTATCTTCTCCATCCATATCATATCATACCATCTTCCGAATTTATGCCCGCAATTAGTAAACTTCCCCACAAGCCTGAAACCCATGTGTGAATGAAAATCAGGACTGTTATTATTAAGAAATTCATCCTCATTATCGGTATAACCAATACAGGCATACATATTCAGTATACCCATTTCCCGCAGTGCTTCCTCAAGCGCTTCATAAAGCATCCTGCCAAATCCGCATTTCCGTACATTCGGATCAAGATATATGGTCAGCTCGGCGCACCAGTCGTAAGCAGCCCTTCCGACAAAGGCTCCGGCATATGCATAGCCCATGACAACACCGTCTTTTTCTGCGACAAAATATGGGTATCTTTTCAGTGTTTTTTCCATTCGTTTCCGGAATTCCTGAAGTGTGGGAGCTTCCGTTTCAAAGCTAATGGCTGTTTTTTCTACATAGTAAGAATATATCTCAAGCAGTCTTTCTGCATCTGAGAGCCTGGCTGTTCTTACGATCGCATTTTTCATATCATCACCGTCTTACAATTTGATCCTTTCGGACTTACCTGTAAGAATTATAAAGCATTATACCGATACAGTCAATTCATTTTCTTCTTTCGATCTTACTCTCAAGTGCGCCGCTGTCCGCCCGACCGCGCCTGGCACCCCTGAAAAACACTATATAAAGCATTATTGATGCGACAGCTCGCTCAAAAAAACTCTGCTATCCAAGATCACATAAATTTGTTGAGCGCCTCGTCATATTCAAAGCCTGCTGCTGAAAGGCTGCTGCATATTTCGCTTTTTTCAATACAGAGAGAAGCGCAAAGCTCGTCAAGAGAAGAGTACTTATCTCTGAGCTGAGTATTTATAAATGAATAAAGCATAAACGGATCCTTGGGAATATTCATAGTTACCTCCGAAGTTTTAATTATTTAGTGCTGAAGTGTGCCTGTACTGCCGGACGCAAAGGATAAAACAAAAGGGCTGCGAATCAATTCACAAGCCCTTTTTCTCAATTATCAGTTGCAGTATGTCATATCCTCGCTTACGCCTTCGAGAACATATACATTTACATTGCGCAGACCAAAGTTGCAGCAATCATCATATGTCGGGAAGAACAGGTCTACAAGGACGTCTGTGTAATAGATGAACCCGCCTGTGTCACCTGCAACAGCGTATCCGTAAACAAAACCGTCGTTGGATACGATGTAGAGGATAGAACCGTAGGGGATCTCGTTGGGGTCAACAGCTACAACACCGTAGCGAGCAAGTCTGCCTGTAGCTGTGCCTGCGCCTGCAGGTGCATAATATGCTGTAGCAGGACCTGAGAGGCAATAAGAATAGCTGAGCTCGTTGCCGTATTTATCAGTGATAGTGTTGAGGGATTCATTGACAACAACGTTTCCGCCGTCGTTATTGAAGTAATTGATCTTTTCGGCAGTGCCGTTGAGAACTACCTTATCAACAGGCTCCTTTGTGATCTCGTTGCTTTCCTCTTTGGAATCTGTCTTCTGACCGTTTACATAGGTCTCCTTGATCACGATAGTACGCTCGCCCTCAACGCCTTCTGTCTCAACAGAGGTCTCGCCTATGTAAAGTGAGGATGAATCCTTATTAATAGTCTTATAATCGATCTTTTCTGTCTTGGTAACAGTCTTGGTCTTTGTTTCTGTAATTGTAAGCTTCATACCGTCCTTGATCTCATCGGTAAGAGCAGCGCTGAGCTTATCATTTTCTGTGGTCTTGATATTAAGGTAAGCAAGAGCATCTGAAACCTTGCCTGCAGGAACATCCTTTGTTACTGTCTTTCCGCGAAGGTCGATCTCGATCTTTACCCAGTTCTCAATGTTGATCTCAACATCCGAGCTTTCTGACTTGTTGTTGCCGAGAGCAACATCTTCGCTCTGGCCGATGATCATGCTTACTTCCTCTTCTTTATTCATATCGAAAGCAGATGAAAGAGCGATACCGTTCTTTCCGTCTTCGCCGCTGCTAAGAAGAACATCCTCGGGATTAACTATTTCCTCGTTTACTGTCTTAGCTGCGATTCCGGCTTCGGTCTCAACAGGGGTGTTTTTATTTGTGTAAGCCGCAACAGACAATGCTGCAGTGAGAACGAGGGAAGCCATAATTACAACGGCTGCTGACTTTCTGAACGCGTATTGTTTGTTCTGTTTCTGACTACTCATAATTATCTCCTTATTTACCGCCGTGGCATATGCCTACGGCGTTTTTCATTTGATGGTGTCATTATAGAACGTTTTTAGGGCAATGTCAAATAAAACTAAGGTTCGATTTTGTTTATATTGACGAAAGCACCTCCCATATTTTACCAATTACGACATCTTATTCAGACTTTTATTCTTATAAGTAAATTAAAATGTTTCAAAGTTGTTATTTTTATGTGCAAAACGCAGAAAACGGGCAGTTACATTTTTGTTACTTATTCGGCAGAAGTGTAAATTTATAGTATTATGCTCACATTGTTTATCAAAATATTAGATATAATCGCGATTTTTAATTGTTTAGCTTGTGATATCAGATCTCATAATCATCAAAAGCTGTGTTTTCGATTGATAAAAAAATAACCTGATATTCATTTTCAGATCATGCTGTATATTCGTTTTTGTATAATATAGCAAGACTTAAACAGAGTGTAAAACAGGCTTTTAAAGCCGCATTTAGCTTCTTTTCGGGTCAAAGGTATAGTTATTATTGTTGTATTTTTGTATTGATCCCGAAGTGCATATTCAAAATAAAATGTATATAAACTGTGTCAGTTTTATTAATAGATATTACAAAATTGTTACGAAGACAGAGCTTTTGTCTTCATTTATTGTGCGGCGCACTTTTATACAGTGTTTTTCAGGGGTGCCGGACGCAAAGCGTCCGGCACCCCTGAAAAAAAATTAATAGCCCGGCCGTGCCGAAGGCACGGTCGGGCGGATGGGACAATGTTAATGCAGCAGCCCCATATTAATGAAGTATTATTCTTCACTGATGATAAGCTCGTCTGCATACGGCAGAGAGCGTATAAAATCGCAGAACACATGCCACTCATCAAGCTTGTGTGCCCTTCTTGCATAGTAAATGCCGATGAGATTTTCGTAATTCATAGTGCAGGTGCGCATCTGGTTGTAGCTTGAGGGAAGAAGCTGTATCATATCATACCAGTACTGCTTGTCCTTGGTCTCGAGATAACGAAGCCTGAGGCTTTCGAGCGCATCTATCACGCCGTTCATTACAGCAAGAGTCTCCTCGTCCATTTTATCGGCGCTGAACTGTGATATTTCAAATGGAGCTGACGCTATTTTATGCATCGTGCTTGTTGAATTTGCGACTGTTCCTACCTTATATGTATCATATTCCTTCCACCAGTACATAGGAGCGGTTATATCGACGCTTACAAATACCTGACGAAGAAACTTTCTGTGGTCACTTCCGGCCTTTCTGAGTCTGACGGCAAGGCTCAGGTCGTTTTCCCCAAGAATATAATCACCATTGTCGTCAAAGCTGCTGTCCGAACGTGCCCAGCTGTTCAGAGGATTTCTTGCGCC
Source organism: uncultured Ruminococcus sp. (assembly GCA_902803385.1). Taxonomy (GTDB): domain Bacteria; phylum Bacillota; class Clostridia; order Oscillospirales; family Acutalibacteraceae; genus UBA1213. The sequence goes on along the minus strand of CADCPT010000150.1, from coordinate 3,534 downwards.
TCTCATCGCATTATGAAGGTTCATTACTTCAACATTTTTATATGTCAGCATTTTCATACAACCTTTCAGTGTTTTTCTTTCCGCTGTCGCGTTTCTTTTTCTGTACGCTGTAACACATTCTTGCCATCACCTTATCCGGCAGAAGCTTGCGTGCAAGCCTGACACATTTTATGCTGAATGTCGGTGTAACATACAGCTTTCCTTTCATTACTCCGTCAAGAGCTGCAGCAGCGGCTGTCTTGCTGTCAAGTGCAGACACCGTAAAGCGCACATTTGCCACATTATTGAATTCAGTATCAACAGGACCGGGGCAGAACGCGCTTATCTTGACATCACTGCCCTTGTGGCGAAGCTCCTCGCTTATCGCTGCCGTAAGAGATACGACATAGCTTTTTGTGGCATAGTAAGTTGCCATAAGAGGTCCGGGCATAAAACCGGCCACAGACGCCACATTCAAAATGTATCCCTTGTTTTTCAGGACAAAATCACCGAGGTACAGCTTTGTCAGGATATGCAGTCCCTTGATATTTGTGTCTATCATCTGAAGCTCACGGTCAAGAGAGGTCTCCGTAAAATAGCCGCAAAGTCCGAAGCCGGCACAGTTGACAAGCATTTCTATATCTTCTCCCTGCAGCACCTCGTGCAGCTTGCGGCACTCCTCTTCCTTTGAAACATCACACCGCACGCACTTTGCGTGCTTGCCAAGCTCTTTTTTAAGTTCAAGCAGTCTGTCTGCTCTGCGCGCAACAAGAATAACATCCCATCCGCGACAAACAAGCGCGCGGGCAATATCACGTCCTATACCTGAGCTCGCCCCGGTAACAAGAGCCTTCATCAAAAATTACCTCCCGAAATAAACCTTTTCGGCATTAGCCTTTGTTATTCTGAGTACTTCTTCTGTACCGACTCCCCATATTTCCGCAAGCTTAGCGGCAGTATGGATTATCATTCCCGAATCATTGCGCTTGCCTCGAAACGGAACAGGCGCAAGGTAGGGGCAGTCGGTTTCAAGCACGATAAAATCATGCGGTATTCCTTCTGCTACCTCCACGGTCTTTCTTGCATTCCTGAAGGTAACAACTCCGCCTATACCTATATACATTCCCATTGATACAACGCGCTTTGCCATTTCAAGACTACCCGAAAAGCAGTGAAGTATGCCCTTCGGTCTCAGCTCGGTGATAATATCGAGGGTATCGCCATGGGCTTCTCTGTCGTGGATAGTGACAGGCATTCCGAGTTCATTTGCCATTATTATCTGAGCACGGAAAACCTCCTTCTGCAGCTCACGGGGAGTATCGTAATAATAATCAAGGCCTATCTCCCCTATTGCGACCGCTTGGGGATCAGCTGCAAGCTCACGAATCACCGAAAGCTCACTCAGGCTGTTTTCATCAATGCATTCCGGATGTATCCCTACAGCAGCATATATCCCGTCAAACCTGTGAGCAAGCTCAAGAGCTTTTTTTGACGTTTCCACGGTCGTACCCTGATCGACTGCCGCACAGACACCGCCAGTTGAGAACAGTGTTTCAAGAAGTTCATCACGGTCAGCATCAAAAGCTTCATCGTCATAATGTGCATGTGTATCAAATATCATATTCATAATTATTCTCCAAGTTTTTTACTATTATATTATAATGTATACTATATCTGTTGTCAATTACACAAACCATCAAAATATATAAATTATTTTTTAAATACAACCTCATTCATGCTTAAAATAACCAAAAACTAAATTGACATCTATATTTATTTATGATAGAATACTATACGGAAAGGAGGAGTATCGCTATGCCACTTTCGCCGGCAAGATGCAAAAACTGCGGCTCTTTTATAAGCGCCGATGTTACTCAGAGGTTCATCGTGTGTCCTTATTGCAGGACAAGATACCTCACAAAAGATGCTGTCAAGACCTTTCATGATTCAAAAAGAGAAAACAAGCCGGTCGCGCCTCCTGCTGATATTATAGAACCGATAACCTCTGATTTCAGGATAATCGGGGGAGTACTCGAAAGATATCTCGGAGAATCCACGATAGTCGCCGTTCCCGCAAATGTCAAAGAAATATCCTCACAGGCATTCAGCGGACTGGGTCAGATCAATCTCGTCACCCTTCCGGAAGGGCTTAAAACGATCAGTGAAGGAGCATTTGCAAACTGTATTTCTCTCAGCTCCGTTTATATACCGGGAAGCGTCCATACCATCGGAAACAGTGCCTTCGAGGGCTGTGCTTCGCTCACAGCTGTCAATATATCCGACAATGTAGTGAATATAGGCTCTGCCGCCTTCCGCGGATGTACTTCTCTGTCTCTGATACATGTAATGAACGGCATCCACTGCATCAGCACAAGCTTATTTGAAGGCTGTTCATCTCTTGAAACGATAAGGATAGCAGATGATGTTGATTCCATCGGTGCATCGGCATTCAAGGACTGCTCTGCGCTGGACTGCATATATATACCTGAAAGCGTTCATTCCATAGGTGCTTCCGCATTTTCAGGATGCGAAAGTCTTACCAGGATATATGTTCCCGGAAGCATCGAGAATATCGAAAACAATGCATTTATGAATTGTTCTTCCCTTCCGATACTGAATCTTCCGGATGGCGTAAGGAATATTGGTGATTCTGTTTTTGAAGGCTGTTCATCTATGGTTTCCATAAGGATACCGGATTCTGTAACTTCTGTAGGCCGCAACGTATTTCATGAGTGTCGCAGGCTCGGAAACATCATTTATAATCCCAAGCTTTTGTCAACTCTCGACAGAAACACAAAATGGTCCGGAATGATCTGCAATCCGTTTGAGGGTTCTCTGATGTCAAACCGATTTGCCGAGATGAAGCGCTGTCCTCGCTGCGGAGGAAAATACGAATACATAGTAAAAGAAAAGAAAACCGAGCCTCAGCAGGACGAGGCTGAATATGCAAATATCACTGATCTTATAAAAAGCGCGATCTCCAAAACTCCTATTATTTCCAAGGCGCTTGATTATACGCCTGAAACACATGATGATTCGCCTACATACTATAGTTCAAACTTTTACAGATGCAGGCAGTGCGGATATAAAAAATACAAGCTTAACTGATCAAAGTGAAGGAGCTGTTAAAAATTCACAGTTCCTTTGCTGTACAGCGTGTGCCTACCTTGCGGCGCACTTTTTTATAGTGTTTTTCAGGGGTGACGCGAGCGAAGCTCGCGTCACCCCTGAAAAATCAAGTCTTTATATAGTCCGGTCGCGCCGAAGGCGCGGTCGGGCATTAAACCGCTTATACTAATATCCAATATAATACGGCTTACCGTCTAATCACTATTTTGAGACAGTACGCAATAAAGTAAGAAAGCGTCATTGCAACAGAAAAAACGACTTCATATACATCTGCATGACTGATCGCCCAACCATTGCTGCGCAACGAGCGGGCTATTTTAAGTCTTGTTTTTTCAGAGGGGGGCTGTCGCATTAACACTGCCCCATCCGCCCGACCGTGCCTTCGGCGCGACCGGGCTGCTAAAAATTTGTTTTTTCAGGGGTGCC
>CADCPT010000149.1 GCA_902803385.1 uncultured Ruminococcus sp. | reverse complement strand
CCCAGCAGAGGCGCAAGCTCTACGGAGCCTTCTATTTTTATAATGCGGATATCCATTCCCTTGCCCTCAAAAAATGTCCGGGTAACATTAGGATATTTTGTGGCGATAGTCTTGGCGTTATAGCCCGAGAAGAAATCCGTTCCTTTTTTCCCGGCAAGCGCAAAGCGGCATTTTCCGAAGCCGAGGTCAAGGATCTCATAAAAGCTTCTGCCGTTTTCCATTATAGTATCCTTGCCTACAACTCCGAGGTCACATACGCCGTTTTCGACATAGGTTATTACGTCTGCCGCCTTGGCAAGAACGACCTCTATGCTTCCGTCGCCTATAGGAAGGATAAGCCTTCTTCCCTTTTCCCTGACTGCCGTACAATCATAGCCTGCAGATTCAAGCAGACGTACCGTATCCTTTTCAAGTCTGCCCTTTGTAAGAGCTATTCTGAGTGGTTTCATTTCATACACCTGTTTCCTTTGTAATGATCTCACTGCCGACAACGGCAAGCTTCTTTATGCCCTTTGCCCTTGCATAGCACATGGCATCCTCTTCTGTTTCAAACACACTGTTTTCACCGAGGACATTCGCTTCGGAAAGAGTAAGGCAGTATCTGATACCTTCTATCTCATAGCCCTTTTCACTGTGTACAAGAACATCGGGAGCCTTTTTTTCCGGAACGCTTCCGCGGTCAAGCATCACTGCGGCAAGAGCGTCAACATTGATGCCGAAGCCAACTGCAGGTGCATTCATACCGAAGGCTGAAAGAAGATTGTCGTATCTTCCTCCTATAAGCACAGGCTCACCGGAACCCATTACATAGCCGCTGAAAACGATACCGCTGTAATAATCATTGCGTTGGACGAGTCCGAGGTCTATTATCAGTCTGCTGCCGAGACCGAGCTTCGTAAGGTCATTATATATCTCTCTTACATATTCAAGTCTTTTGAGCGCGTCCTCATCATCACAGAGCTTTGCAGCCTCATCAAGCACCTCTATGCCGCCGAAAAGCCTCGGAAGTCTGCGTATGACCTCAACTGCTTTTGTCTGTTCAAGCTGGTCAAGCTCTGAATTGAGGGCGGAATAGTTTTTGGATTCGATAAGCAGTCTTATCTCCTCTCTTTTTTCATCACTTACGGGAAGCTGTTTTGCAAGTATGCGGAAAAATGCTGCATTTCCCACTTCGATCCTGAAATCCGGAACAAGCTTTGAAAGAGCTTCGACAGCAGTAGTTATTATCTCAAGGTCTGCTCTTTTGCCCTTTGCGCCAATAAGCTCAACGCCTGTCTCCATCACCTCGTTGCTCCTGCCGGTAAGTCCGGGATTGCAGCGGTAGACGCGCTGATTATAGTAAAGCCTTATGGGATGTCGCTCATTCATAAGGCGTGTTGCAGCCATTCGAGCTATAGGAAGAGTGGAATCCGGTCTTAAAACCATGAGTCTTCCCTTAGTATCGCTCATTTTGTACATGTATTCCATCGGAATGCCCGAAAGCTCTTCCGCAAACAGATCGTAGAATTCTATTGCGGGTGTCAGAACCTCATGAAAGCCCCTGTGTGAAAACACGGAACCGAGTATCGAAGATACAGTTCTGTTTGCAAGACATTCTTCAAAAAGAAGATCCTTTGTTCCGAGCGGAGTAATTTTTGAATAGTTTTTCATTTCTGTACCTCATTTGTTGAATTCACTTTATCGTAGTAAAGTGGTAATAAGATAATGTAATGATATGATAACACACAAAATGCGTTTTGTCAAGTACTTTTTCTCCGGCGGCGCCGGCGTGCCGTGAATTTTGTTATTTATTTTTCGGGGATGTTGAAAAAACACTAAAAAAGTTCGACACAGCGGTTTGACGTATATAGCGTTGAATGATCCGAATCAATGATACTTGTTTGAAAAATAATACTTCGATTAACTAATATGTGAATGTTTTCCTCATAATGACATAATTAAATAAAAAATTTGTAGGAAACGTCAAAATATTGTACATTCTATTGAATTAATCAGTTATTTTTTACTTAAAAAAAACTTGATATCTTGTCAGTATTATGTTAAAATGATAAAAGAAAATTATAAATTTTGTGCATTGTCTCTTAAAATCTATAATTCCACTTTTTTACAAGATCCCAACTAACATTTAGATATTACATTCCATTACACACGAAAGGGGGTATTTGTATGTTTTGGGAAAGATTTTACGGTCTGTGTCGAAGATGCGGTAAAAAACCGAATCCCGTGGGAAAAGAGATCGGACTTTCGTCCGGTATAATCAGCAAATGGAAAGCCGGCGGAATACCTAACGGCGAAACACTTATGAAGCTTTCAAAGTACTTTCATGTTTCAACCGATTATTTGCTTGGACTCAGTCCTGCTATGAGTATAGTGGAGTCGGAAGAAGAGCCGCTCTATTCATCGGCAGAGCTTGTTGATGAAATAAACGAAAACCTGAAAAAGCTAAACAACTCAGGGCTTACCTGCGTTGCTGATTATTCTGAGTATTTGTCCACGAAGATAAAGTATTGCGGCTTCGATGATACGGCAAAAAAGACAGTAGACTAAGAAATATCATTTATTCTATTCGTACTAACTATTTTTTTATGTATTGAAAATTGACACAGGGACAGGGTCCGTGAAGAAATGTACAGACTACATTTTTTCACGGGCTTTTTCTTTTTGTTTTTTTAACCGGGCTAATAAAGATTTGTTTTTTCAGGGGTGACAGGCGCTTCGCACCTGTCACCCCTGAAAAAACACTATAAAAAGTGCGCCGCATGGTAGGCGCACAAATGAGCACTTCCTTTGGGCGCATGTAGTATATCAAAGGGGCTGAGAACTGTTTTATAGCCCCCAAAAAACACTATAGAATAAGCGGGCACCGAAAAACTATTTCAGATATCTTTTTGCATTGATCCTGTCGCAGACCCACCCAATAGCTGTAAACAGCAGGAAGGCACCCAGGTTTACGATAACGATGCCAGCTCCGGTCGGTGTAGAATAAACATAGGATAAAATCAGACCTGCAACAAAGCATGTAACTGAAATAATTGCCGAACAGATCATTACTGTAATAAAACGATGACATACTCTCATAGATGTTACCGCCGGGAATATGATAAGACTCGTTATCAGCATTGAGCCCATCATCTTCATACCCACAACGATAGTAAGGGCTGTAAGAAGAGCTATTACCATATTGTAGATGCCTGCTTTTGTTCCTGTAGCCTTAGCAAAGCTTTCGTCAAAAGTAACGGCGAATATTTTGTTATAAAAAAGAACAAAGATGATAAGAACGACAACGGCAAGACCTACACAAAGATACAGATCCTTATTTGTCAAAGCGATTATGCTTCCGAAAAGATAGCTGTTGATGTCTGTATTCATTCCCGTTGACATCGAAGCAACGGTGATACCTATAGCCAAAGCACTGGTGGAGATGATCGCAATTGCGGAATCGCCTTTCATTTTGCTGTTTTCACTTACTCTGAGAAGAAAGAATGCAGAAATAACAACTATCGGGATAGCAAACTCGACAGGCGTTATATTCGCCAGATTCAGCGCAGAGGCAATGGCAAAAGCACCAAAGCCGACGTGTGACAGGCCGTCTCCTATCATAGAGTATCTTTTTAGTACAAGGCTGACTCCGAGAAGGGAAGCACAAAGCGATACCAGCACACCGCCAATAAGAGCCTTCAGCATAAAGTCGTAGCTGAACATTTCGATCAAATAACTCATTGCTTTTTTCCACCTGTGATTCTTTCTGTAAATAATTATTTTGAGAAAAAATACTGACCCATCGGGCTTTCTATGTATTCATTCGTTGTGCCGAAAAAGCTATTATCATATTTGAGATGAAGTATATGGCTTGCATACTTCACTGCCGAATTGATATCGTGAGACACCATAATTATGGTTATCCCCTCTTTTTTATTCAGCTCATCGATAAGTCTGTACATTTCCTCGGTAACAATAGGATCAAGACCTGTGACCGGCTCATCAAGAAGCAAAAGAGTACTTCCGGCGCACAGAGCCCTTGCAAGAAGTACTCTCTGCTGCTGACCGCCGGAAAGATCACGATAGCTGCGGCGTATAAGATCTTCAACACCAAGACGCCTGATATTATCCATTGCGATCTTTTTATCCTTCGCGGAATAGAACGGTCTGAATCCTCTGCTGCTGAGGCGTCCGGAAATAACGACCTCATAAACGCTGGCAGGGAAATCCTTCTGCGCCGGAGTCTGCTGTGGAAGATAACCTATGCAACCCGAGCCGAGAGCCTTCGTTTTCTCGATTTTTCCCTCTGCCGCTGATTTCAGACCGAGAAGACCCTTTACAAGAGTAGACTTTCCGGATCCGTTCTCACCGACTATACAGAGATAGTCCCCCCTAGCGACTGAAAAGCTAAGCCCTTTTATTACGCCGGTATTCTCATATGAAAAAGACAGATTTTCGCATTTAAGCAGCTCTTCCATTTCAGGACAAAGCCTCCTCTAAATTCTTAAGGTTATTCTGCATAAGGCTTACATACGTAGCGCCGTTTTTAAAGTCATCAGCACTGACATTATGGCAGGAATGAAGCATCAGCTTTTTTGCCCCGGTTGCTGAACAGATAGTATCGGCGACCTTGCCGTTTGAAAACTCGATCGTAAAAACAACAGGTATTTTCTTTTCGTTTACCTTATCAATAAGGAAGGATATCGTTGCTGCGCTCGGTTCTGTTTCGGACGAACAGCCTGGGAAAGCAGCATAATAGTTCAGACCGTATTCATCAGTCAGATAGCGGAACGGGAATCTGTCACCGAAAACTATAAGCTTTCTGGAGCCGTTTTCAACAGTCCTGCGGTAGCTGTCATCAAGAGCCGAAAGCTCTGCTGCATAGGCTGTTGTTTTGCTTTTGTATTCCTCTGCAT
>CADCPT010000148.1 GCA_902803385.1 uncultured Ruminococcus sp. | reverse complement strand
TACCCTTATTGTTGTATCCACTCCTTTGACATCAGCGATAAGATCGGCAAAATATGACGGCAGAACACCGCTCGTTTCATCCATCTCTCTCAGCGACTTTATATCCTCATCATCAAATCCCACGCTTGATATCAGACGGAGATCCATAAGGTCAGAGCCTGATATATACTGACTGCAGGTATTGAGCATTGTTGGACTTGCAGACTTGACGCCCCCGAAAAAGCCTGTGCTCAGGGCAATGATCGCCATTATTGAAAAAAACCTGGAGCGGTTTTTCTGTATCTCGCGGATTATGTTTTTATGTAAAGCTTTCATATATTGATCACCTTTACGCTTACTGAGAGTTAGCACCAGAATAATAGCTGTTCATTTCCCTGCTTAGTCTTTCTATATTATAGAATTCGCTGTAGTCCTTTTCTCCGTCTGTGTTATTTACGGGTAAAACAACATCTGGCTCGATACCGTTGTCGGTATTTCTGTCGGCAAGAACAAGATAAGAAGACATCATATATCCCAGACCGTCTGCAGTTGATTTGAAGGATATCCCGCAAGCTCCTCCGCCTGTTTTTTCCCCTATGACCATAATACCGTTATCCTTGCAGTATGCAGTGAGAGCGTTTGCCGCAGAAAAAGACCCTCGGGATGTCAGCACGGCAAAATGCAGATCGCTGAAAAGCGGCTTACTGTCCGTTTCGTCAAAGTTACGGTCAAAATTCCTGTCCATAAGATATCTGTAGCTCAATACCTGCCCGGTGATACTATCGGAGCAGCGCACGGTCCCGTCCGAAAGCATAGTAAAGATCGCATTCACTGCTTCAAGATCACCGCCGCCGTTACTTGTCATATCGAGTATAAAGTTTTTGACAGCCGGGTCCTCATCAGCTATTTTCAGATATTTGTATAAGGAGCTTACTACGTCAGCTTCGTCAGGAAAAGCTCCCCTTCCGTTATAATAATCCTGCCAGGCATCATAATTAACGTAAAAGCTGCTGAATGTAAAAACGGCAGTATCTCCGTAAGTATTATAGACCGGAGATGAAAAAAAGCTGTTTCTCTGTTCGGAGCATTTCTTTCTTGCAGCACGGTTTTCCGAGCTTTTACTGACATTAGGAAGTTCCTTTGGTCTGAGCTGATCCTTTTTTGCCGAGATCGCAGAAAAATACAAGCCTTTCCCTACAGTAGATGTCAGAACATCTCCTCCGGGAAACTGGGTGTGTCCGCAGTCGCAAAGGCAGTCCGAAAAAAGAATGTCAAGACCTGCAATATAATCAGAGGAGTTTTGAGAAAGGATAGCTTTTTTTATTTCAGGATAAAACGCATCAAGAGCAGCGTCAAGCCCGTCGCTCTTTATTTTATCAGAAAAAGCATTATCATTCAGAGGAAAGCCATAGAAATTATCAACATTGAAGCAAAGCTCCCTGTATGTAAAATCAGCCAGATCGCGGCTTCTTTCTTCAGTAAGTATCGGCAGTATGGAAGGATCTGAATCTCTCGCAAAATCTGTATCGGTAAATGCAGCGGAATCACCATAATATATCTTTTCGCCGTTATATATAACTATCTGTCCGTCCGGGCACGGAACAAGTCCCTCCGGAACGGCAAACATATCGCTGAGCGTCGCAAGCGGCATAAAAAGCTTTTCCCCGTCTGATCTTATATCTATTCCCCAACGAGAAAAATCGATCGTCGTCTCTTTTCCATTAAAGTCACTTTCAGCAGTAAGAAGTTTGAGAAAAGGCGAAGTCGCTATAACAGTAATACCGCTGCTGTTTCTGACGCTGAATTTCGGATTGTTGCAGAACAGAGAAAGGTTCTCTGAAAACAGCACATCCTTTTCGGGATCTATAGTCGCACCCGATCGGGAATTTTCTTCAGAAAAACTGAACAGACCGTTTTTTACAGGATCAAGTAAGCTCATTTTGCCGTTGTAGAAAGAGGAATAGAAATCCCTTATCTCAACATACGGAACATCCGGCATATCGTCATAGAATCTGCAGGTTATTGAATTGTTTTCTTCGAGGCTTTTTTTATAATACCTCACGCTGCGGTCAACATAGCCGATGCCGCGCTCGATCTCCTTTTGCTGCGGTTCAGGTTTTGTGCCGCTGATAAACATCAGGGATGCACATGACAAAAACAGTATTGCCGCCATAAAGGCAGCAGCAAAGCTCCTCTTGCTTTTCATAGTGACCTCCGGGGAATATTTTAATTATATTTTACATTTAATCGTCTGATATGTCAATGCTGCGTGCATCGCACTTTTTAAAGTGTTTTTTGTAAAAACGGCTTCATAGCATCTGTACGACTGATCGCCCGACCGTGCCTTCGGCGCGATCGGGCTGCTAAAAATTTGTTTTTTCAGGGGTGCCAGGCGCTTCGCGCCTGGCACCCCTGAAAAAACACTATAAAAAAAAGTGCGCCGCAAGGTAGGCGCACCTGGATGATTTCTTGTCGATGCGGTTTTTTCATAATTGCCTGAAGAGAAAAGTTTTACAATACTCTGTTGCTGCGCAATGAAAGAACAAATATCGTACTGAGTACAACAAGAACAATACTGCCTGTTATATTTATGCTCATTGCTTCAAAAGAATATCCCCCCGGGAATGCCATTGCCGGAAGGCTCTGCGGAAAAAGCAGACAAATACCTTGGCATATAACCGCTGAAAGTACTGCGTTTATGAGCCTGAAAAGCATAAACCTTAGCTTACTGAAGGGAACATCAGAAAGCATTGCAAAAATCTGAAAATGAACGCATATCCCGCCGAAGCCTGCAGCGAAGGCTAATACCCACAGCGGAGCGCAGCTTTCGGATAGCATCCTGCTGCCGAGGCTTATCTCCATTATAGCAGGAAGAAAAGCATTTGACAGCCAGTACGGCGCGGAGAGCGCTTCAAGAATCCTGCTTATCAAATAAAAAGTTCCTGTTCCTGAAATAACCTCGATCATCATTGAAAAAACAAGGACAAGGGCGCACATGCTCAATGCAGCGGAAGAACCGTCCGAGACCGAGGCAATAAAAGCATCCGAAAGTGACATTATCTTCTTTTTTGGTGCTTCTGGTGCAAAAGGAGCAGGAGTATTATTCCGTTTCAGCCCTGTCATAAAACAAAGAAGAAAGCCGGAAACAAGCTGACTTGTATACAGGATCACACCGGAGGTGATATTACCGAGCTGCATGCTTCCTATGGCGGTGATAAGAAAAGCCGGGCCGGGACACACACAGAAAAGCATCATTCTTTCTGCCTGAGACCCGTTTATTTGCTTCCTATCATACAGCTCCGCAACGCATCTTGCCCCGACGGGATAGCCGCCTATAAAACTGAGCATCAGAGGCGCTGAGCAGCATTCGGGAAGGTGCAGGAAGCGATCCACACCTTTTCCGGTCATTCTTCCTACAAGCTCATATACGTTTGTACGCATAATAAATGATGTCAGCACCATATAAGGAAAAAGAGACGGGATCAGCATTTCAAGGCAACAGTTTAAACCTTTGATGATTCCCGAGGTACACAGCTGCGGGAATACTATGAGCATGCATAGCGATAGTATCGTTATTGGTACCCCTGCTATACTTCCGAAACCACTGACGCGCATATCATCACCTGTTAGTTTATATGCAGATGGGATTTTTTTGATTACCCTGGCATATCAATAAATGGTGATATTATGAGAAAAGACAAAAAAGATAATAAAAAGTCGCCTTACGGACTTATTGACACAAGCAGCAGCGTAAGAATGAGCATATGCTCAAACCGGGAGGTAATATTTGAGGGCAGCAGGGGCATACTTGAATACTGCGATAGCTCCATAAAAATAAACACCGGAAAATATATCGTGGCATTCACGGGAAGAGGTCTGCATATAAAAACAATGACAGAATATGATATCTGTATCAGAGGCTTTATAACATCGATCGAATATATTTTGTGAGGGAAAAATGATAGCAGTATTTATACTCAGATGGATCGGGGGATATTTTGATTTTACCGTAAGCGGAAGATTTCCGGAAAGATTTCTGAATCTTGCTGCAAAAAACGGAGTAAACATCTTTAAAATAAAAGGAAGCGGAGACAGTATCAGTGCCTGCGCAAAAATATCAGAAAGAAAAACGATAATACGGCTTGCCGAAAAATGCGGATGCTCCTACTGCGAAAACCGGGAGCATGGAATGCCTGTTCTTTGCAGACAATATCGTCAGCGTCTCGGACTGCTTGCCGGACTTGCGGCAGGAAGTATTTTTTGTGTGATAATGTCAGGCTATATATGGAACATAAGCATAAACTGTCCGGAGGGTATCAACGAATATGAGCTCAGAAGTGAGCTGAGGGAGCTTGGTTTTTACGAAGGGGCACGCTACGAATATGTAAAAACAAGTGAAACAGAGCATGAAATGCTCATTAGAGACGGCAGGATAAGCTGGCTCAGTATAAATGTCTCCGGAACAAACGCTGCTGTGGAAATAAGCTCTAAAACCGAGATCGATTCAGATAACAGCAGAGAGGTACCGAAGGCGGTGAGCAATCTTGTTTCCTCAGCAGACGGAAAAATAACGAAGGTCAGCCTGCGAAGCGGCACACCTGCAGTAAAAGCCGGAGAAGGTATTGCAAAGGGTCAGATGCTTGCAAGCGGTATCACAGAACTCAGCAACGGCGAAACTGTTTTTTCTGACTGCGAAGGAGAAATACTTGCCGAAACAGCAGAAACAGCAGTGTTTTTTCTTCCTAAGGAACGACCGTCGGTCATTCTTCCGGAAGCAGCAGTCTGCAAAAGGTCTGTTGCTGTTTTTGGTCTGAATATCCCACTCAGTCTCGTGACTGAACCGGGATCAGCCGCTGTATCCTTCTCTGATAAAAGAAAACTGACTCTGTTTTCGGCACCGGTACCCGTTTTTTACACAGAGGAAAGGTTTTATGAGCAGGGAAACGAAGCTGCTGTTCCCGACAGAGAAACAGCGGAAGCGTTACTGAAAAAAAGGGCCGCACTGTACGGTGCTTTTCTTGAACAAGAAAGATTTACAAGGATACTTGAAAAAAAAGAGACCCTCACCGAAACGGATGAGGGCTACAGGCTTGAGGTCAGATACAGATGTGAAAGAAACATCGCAGAAAAGGTGTATATCGATATCCGCGACGGATCATAGAAGATCAAAATCAGGAATATAATCCTCCTCGGCAGAATCAAGCTGCTGGATGTAGCCGTCAAGGCTGAGTTCTTCAAGAACAGAAAGTACCTTTTCATATTCGCGCGAAGTTATCCTGCGGTCAATTTCAGGGTATTTATCTGAATCTGCCATAGGTGTATACTGACTCATCAGACTTATAAGAATACTGCTTCCGAAGCTTTCATCGAGCAGGCGAAGGACTTCAATGCTGTTTCTTGTGTTATCCGGAAGGATCAGATGACGTACTATCGTACCTCTTTTCATAATACCATCCTCGTCAAAAACAGGAGAACCGGTCTGCCTTACCATTTCTTTTAATGCGCCGAGTGAGTATTCAAAGTAGTTTTCAGCCTTGCTGTATTTTGAAGAAAGCTCCGGGCGTATATACTTCAGATCGGGCAGATATATGTCAACATATCCTTCGAGCCTGCGTATAGTTTCTGCTTTTTCATAGCCTCCTGTATTCCATACGACAGGAACTGAGGGTCTGTACAGTTCAAGTGCTTCTATAATGTTGTCTGTGTACGGAGTAGGACTGACAAGATTGATATTATGTACACCCTGCTGTTCAAGACTGCGAAAAGCGTCTGCAAGCTCGCTGACAGTAAGGTACTTCCCCACTCCGCCGCGGCTTATAGTGTGGTTCTGACAGAATACGCACCCCAGAGTACATCCGGCGAAAAAAATCGTTCCTGAGCCGTTTTTGCCGCTGATACAGGGCTCCTCCCAATAATGAGGGGCAATGCGGCACACGCGCGGAAGGGTTCCGGATCTGCACCAGCCCTTTCCTTCATATTCTGTTCTTTCTGCGCCGCAGTTCCGGGGACAAAGGGTGCAGGACGAGATCGTTTTCATCATAACATCTCCATGCTCATTTTTTTGGGTATGCCGACAGCGTATACTCTGGGGGGGACGCCTGCCCAGCGGCGCACTCCTGTTAGTATTATAGGGCATATTGGCGGCGAAGCCGCCAATATGCCCTTTTGATCCTTTTTTAGTCCGGTCGCGCCGAAGGCACGGTCGGGCGCGATGAAAATACAGG
>CADCPT010000147.1 GCA_902803385.1 uncultured Ruminococcus sp. | reverse complement strand
TGATCGTCCGTCAGAATTTATGAAAAAAATCGATTTGCTCTTGACTTTATGTAAAATATGTGATAATGTAAATAAAGAGGTATCTGAAAATGGGTAAAGTAACAGTTATTACATCAGGCAAGGGCGGAACCGGAAAATCAACTGTGACCGCCGGACTTGGCGCAGCTCTTGTACGCAGAGGAAACAGAGTTCTTGTTATAGACTGCGATGCAGGCATGAGAGGTATTGACCTAATGCTCGGCGTCAGCGGTGAGCTTGTTTTTGATATTGCGGATATAGTCGGCGGAAACTGTCCTCCATCGAGCGCTATTTATCCTTGTAAGACTGTTCCCGAGCTGTATATTCTTCCTGCACCTCAGAATGTGCGTGACGAAGTAAGCCCTTTCGTAATGAAGAAGCTCGTCCGCATACTGCAGAAGTATTATGACCACGTTATTATCGACTGTCCGGCAGGCATAGGTTCCGGCTTTGAATCCGCTGCAATAGCTGCCGACAGAGCTGTAGTCGTAGTCAATGCAGAGCCCCTTTCAATGAGAGGCTGCGAAAAGGTGCGGCAGAAGCTGAGACAGCTCAGGATCCCTGAGATACGACTTCTTATAAATCGCTTTAACGAACGCAAATTCAGAAAGCTTAATGCATTTTCAGATCTTGACAGCGTTATCGACAAAGCCGGTATCAGACTCATCGGAGTCATTCCGGAGGATCATACTGCTGCAGCCTGTGCTCAGAGAGGTCAGCCTGTAGAGGGCAGGATGAAGGCCGTATATGCGCTGGAAAGAGTCGCAGCAAGGCTTGACGGTGTTGACGTTCCCTTAGAGCTTTGATATTATCACATTTTTACGTTTTGACAGGAGGAGTTAGGATGAATATAGCGTTGATCGCACATGATGCAAAAAAAGAGCTTATGGTACAGTTCTGTATTGCTTATTGCGGCGTTCTGAGCAGACATAATCTCTGCGCTACCGGCTCGACCGGAAAGATGATAGCTGAGGCTACAGGACTGGAAATACAGAGATTCCTCGGGGGTTCTCAGGGAGGAGACCAGCAGATAGCAGCGAGGATCTCTTTCAACGAGATCGATATGCTCATATTCCTTCGTGATCCGCTGACCGCGAAGCCGCATGAGCCGAATGATATGAACCTTCTGAGGCTTTGTGATGTTCATAACATTCCTGTTGCAACAAATATAGCTACCGGCGAGGTACTTATACATGGTCTTGAAAGAGGCGACCTCGACTGGCGTGATATTGTAAGATCCTGATCAAATAAGTTCAGCGTCTGTGAAGAAGCATTTCTTCACAGACGCTTTTTATAGTGTTTTTTCAGGGGTGCCAGCCGCGAAGCGCCTGGCACCCCTGAAAAAACAAATTTTAAGCAGCCCGGTCGCGCCGAAGGCACGGTCGGGCGCAAGTCGTACAGATGAATAAAAAGATGGTATTTAGTTGTTCAGCTTCTGGCTGTATGATCTTATAGCCCTCATTTCGTCCGGGGTAAGCTCCCTGTACTTTCCGGGCTGAAGCATACCAAGCTTAATGGGACCGATCGCCGTTCTTTTAAGCCTTGCTACCTCGAGACCGATGGCTTCACACATCTTTCTGATCTGACGGTTCCTTCCCTCTTCAAGAACTATTTCAAGTACGGTCCTGTCCTGCTCGCTTTTTACGACATGCACCGCCGCCGGCATAGACATACGACCCTCTATTACAACGCCTGTAGTAAGCTTTGTAAGCTGATCTTCGGTTATCCTCGGACGAACGGTAACACGGTAGGTCTTCGGAAAGTGCGTAGACGGATGACTGATAAGGTTAGAAAATGCTCCGTCATTCGTCATAAAGAGAAGACCTTCGGATTCACGGTCAAGCCTTCCTACAGGGAAAAGCCTTGCAGGAACATCATCGACAAGCTCTGCAACGCATTTTCTGCCGCCCTCGTCGCTCATTGTAGTAATAAAGCCCCTCGGCTTATGGAGCATAATGTAAAACTTTTTAGCATTCTTATTAAGGACTATATCTCTTCCGGCAACATTGATTCGATCCTTATACGGATCTGCCTTATCGCCGAGTGAGGCTTTTTTGCCGTTTACCGTAACCGCGCCGGCTGTAATAAGCTCTTCTGCCTTGCGGCGTGAAGCTATTCCTGCGTCGGCGATTATTTTTTGTAACCTGATCTTTTCTCCCTTTTCCATTTTTTCCTCCTGTTCTCTGCTGCGCTCAGGCTGTTATCAACTCTCCTGCAGCAATGATCCTGTCCCCTATCCTGTATTCAACGCTGCCTGCCACTGTTCCCGGGGCAACGGGAGAATACAAAAAGCGCGGAACAAATATCTTTTCCTTTATCTTGTTCTTATCATCATTTTTTATAACAGCAGTTATCTCATCACGGGGAATGAGTCTTACATCATCCGCCGTTCCTGCAACTGCAAGACTGATCTCTCTGTCGCAGTTCCACAGGCTTACCCGGCTGAGCTGAGAAAAGCCGTGATCAAGCATTGCCTTGTGATCCCTCCAATCGTCCCTGTCGCAGAGAGTGACGGCTATAAGCCGCACGCCGTTTCTTTCGGCACAGGAGACAAGAGTCCTTCCTGCTTCGTCTGTAAAGCCGGTTTTAATGCCGATGCAGCCGTCATAATCGCTGAGCAGACGATTGGAATTTCTTAGAGTCTGAGTCTTTCCCTCTGGCTCTGCGTAATGCACTTCTGCCGAAGGCGAAGATACAACAGACCTGAAGGCATCGTTTTCCATTGCAGCAGCACCGAGCAAAGCCATATCGTATGCGGTGGAATAATGCTCCGGTGCGTCAAGACCCGAAGGGGTAACGAAATGCGTGTTTTTCATTCCGAGCTCAGCGGCTCTCTGATTCATCATATCGGCAAAGCCTTCTATGCTGCCGCCGCAGGTCAGAGCAACTGCATTTGCAGCATCATTGCCCGAAACCGCCATCATACCTCTTACTATCTCAGAAAGCTTCAGCTTTTCTCCCTCCCTGAGACAAAGGCTTGAACCCTCTGCATACATTTCCTTCGTAACTTCAACGACGATATCGTCCTCTGCCGCAGCCTCTGACCCTAACAAAGCAGTCATAATCTTTGTGGTGCTGGCGATCGCACGGCGATCATTGATATCGTGACCATAAAGTATTTCTTTACTGTCCGGACAATAGAGTATACTTGCCGCTGCAGAATCCGAGAACGGTATATCCTTTACCTCCGGATCCAGAGGAACATCATATGAAACACTGACCTTTTCGGCAGCTAAGGAGAGATCCGCGGCACGTGTTTCGTTCTGACGGACACAGCCTGAAAAAAACGTCAAAAACTGAAGCAGTACCAGAAACAACGCTGTTTTTTTCATATATAAAATCACCCGCAACTCCGCTTTTTAGATAAATATGCGGAGAGCGGGAGTTTTATGCTGATTAATGCTCACACCTCTGGCTCGGTAAGACCTTCTTCTGTTTTATCTGCGATCTTTTCCGGCTCGTCTTCCTTTTTATCCTTATCCTTCTTGAACAGTGCGACTATCTTGTCGAACATCTCAGGCACCATTGCGATAGCCTGACCGCCGTTATTGTCACTGAGGTTAAGGAGCCTAACATCACCATGGCTTATCGAAATAAATGCGACAGGCGTTATCGTAACACCGGCGCCGCCGCCGCCGCCGAAAAGGCTGTTATTTGCCATATTTTTGCTTGCGAATTCAGAACCGCCGGAAGCAAAACCATAGATGATCTTTGAAACGGGGATAATGGTAGTTCCGTCAGGGGTAACGATGGGATCACCGATCACAGTATTGACATCCACCATCTGCTTGATCTTTTCAAGAGTCGTATCCATAAGACCCTCGATCGGACGCTCACTCATAAAAACACCGCCTTGTAATTAAATAGCACATAAGCTTGGATATTCCGTCTTATAGTATACTATATTATTGTGAATTAGTCAAGAAAAAACCGACACCATAAAGACACTTCTGAACCGTTTCACTGATAATCTGCGGCTTTGCAAGACTGAGCAATGCTTGTCAGACCTCAACGTGCGCCCGTAGGAAGTTCCTCCCTGGTGCGCCTGCCCTGCGGCGCCGATGTGCTACCGGTGTCAAATCGCGCTGTCACTCACATAACAATGTTCTTTGCACAAAGTCACAGCCAGACCGCACCTTCGGCGCGACCTGGCTATTATTATTTTGTTTTTTCAGAGGTGCCGCGAGCGAAGCTCGCGGCACCTCTGAAAAAACACTGAAGATCATAGGCTTTATGCCTTCATCCTGTAAGCCCTTATGAAGCCGGCAATAAGTCGGAAAACTGCATCGATCCCGACAGCGCCAAGCCATACAGGTCTTATCCTGGAATCAAATACAAATTCTATGATGCTTTTTTCAAAAAGGAAGCCTGCACTAATGTCCTCACTGTGTTTTTTAAGTCTTGACCTTGTCTGAAGCAGGGTTATCATCGGATAAATTGTCGAACATGCATAAGCATATTTCATCGCAGTATCAGCACTGTCAGAGCCGACAATTATAGCATTTATCACAAGCTTACTGATCACAAAATGCCTTGCGCTGATATCGGCAGACCTGCCGAGGATATCCAGCAGAGTTCTGAGCAGCTCAATAACGGCGTCTATACCGTGCTCCTTTACGAATTTGAGAGCAGGGTTTTCCTTCTTTTCTTTTTCTACCTTTTTTTCTCCCTCTTTTTCCGGCGCCTTCTTTTTCTTTTCTTTCTTCGGCGGCATAGGATACACTGTATACTTTATAAACAGATAACGTACAACAACACTGAATTGTCCGTTATAAGTAATATTGATATGTATCGGTATGCAGAGGATAAGAACCAAAAACAGAAGTATACCGAAGAAAATGTAATACCCGATCATGTTTCATTATCCTCATCGGCGGCGTCTCCGTCATCTGCAGGCTCGCGCTCATCATCCGGTATAGGCGGCAGTTCATCAAGCGAGGATATGCCGAAACACAGCAGAAAATGATCTGTTGTCCCGTAGGTCAGCGGTCTGCCGGGAAGCTCAAGTCTTCCCTTTTCCTCAACAAGTCCTCTTGCTATCAGATTAGCTACAACGCCTGAACAGTCAACACCTCTTACCTGCTCTACAAACGCCTTTGTTACCGGCTGATTGTAAGCAATTACCGCAAGCACCTCTCCGGCGGCCTGTGACAGAGGAGTATTGCGCTTGATGTCGTTTACTGCTCTTATGGCGTCGGCATGATCTTCAACGGAGCACATACGGTAGCTGTCGGCAAGCTTAACGATCTTTATCCCGCTGCCGCGCTCTGAGTATTCCTCCGACAGCTTTTCACAAAGGTCTTTGACCATATCGGTCGGAATATCAAGTGCATTGGCAAGCCTTTCTATCTCAACGGAAGCACCGCTTGCAAACAAAACGGCTTCTATTGTTGCCTTAAGCGTCGATTTCTCCAATGTCCTGCACCTCCTTATGAGCGGTTTTCTGCATTATCAGTGTTGTATCTCTTCCCTCTCCCTGAGCAGTGACTCTCTTTCCCTTTATAAGCTCAAGTACGGCAAGAAAGGTCGCGACAAGCTCGCTTCTGTCCTGCGCGTCATCAAAAACGCTTTCATATTTCACTTCGCTTCCGCTCCACAGCCTTCGCATAACGCTGACTATTTTTGAGCTGACGGATACTATCCTGCGGCGCACGATACCGGAAAAGGCTTCCTCCGGCGGCGGCAGCTTTGCCTGACCTCTGCCTGCTGCCGAAATATATCTTTCTGCAATGTATACGGGCGGATGCGTGCGCTTATATTTCATATCTGCCTTTATCTTCTCCGGAGCCGGAGTATAATTATCAAAGCATATTCTCTGCGACAGAATTTTAGCAAGCTGCTTGCATTTTTTGTATTCTATAAGCTGACCGGTAAGCTCCCTTTTAAGCTCTTCGGCTTCTTCGGGTCGAGGAAGAAGAGATGCGGATTTGATCCTTATCAGCCTGGATGCCATATCAAGAAACTCTCCGGCAATTTCAGGATCCTGCTCCTGCATTGCCCTTATATGCTCCATATACTGATCAAGCAGATCGCTTATCATGATATCATAAATACTGAGCTTGTTTTTTTCGATAAGACTCAGCAGAAGATCGAGAGGTCCTTCAAAAACGTCCAGCTTGTATGACAGTTTTTCCAATTTGCACCTCTTATCATGCCCAGAAAAACGGCAGACTCGTCAGCCAAAGAACAAAGCTGTACAGAAAATCATCCGCAATATTCAGTATGCCGTTCAGTCCGCCCGTAAAGATCAATATCATCAGAATGATCGATATCATCTGCTCTCTTTCAAGGATCCAATATGCTATCTTGTCAGGCAGAAATGCAAGAGCTATTTTGGAGCCGTCAAGAGGCGGTATCGGAAGAAAATTGAACACTGCGAGTCCGACATTGATCATAATGAGGAACTGAAGAAAAACGAACAAATACTTCCAGGCGGTAATATATACGGCGTAAAGACCAATAGTCCTGCCCAGAAGAACAAACAAACCATTATAAACAAGTCCGGCAGCTATTGCTGCGATAAGATTGGATACAGGTCCCGCAAGAGCAGAAATAGCCATTCCGACTTTAGGATTCTTGAAATTCCTTGCATTTATCGGAACAGGCTTTGCCCAGCCGAAGCCTACTATCAGTAGCAGAGCAGCTCCCATATAATCGATATGGGCAAGCGGATTCAATGTAAGCCTGCCCTGTCTTTTTGCGGTATTGTCTCCAAGCTTATTGGCAACAAAGCCGTGGGCAAATTCGTGAAGCGGCAGTACAAGAAATATCGTCATCAATGTTGAAAGAATATACATGATAACGGTAAAAAGATCCGCCGTGCCGGATCTCAACAAGCTGATGAGCATAGTTTTCCTCCCTTAGTAAAATCGCAGAATCCCGCCGGGGCAGGATTCTGCTCATTAAGATCATTCTTCGTCAGCACCTGAGGGCTGATCATCAAGTTCATCCTCGTCATAATCGAATTCAAGCACCTCGCCGCATCCCGGACACTTGATACTTCCGCCCGTGAGATTTTCCTCACTGAGCGCTATCGTTGTCTCACATGTCGGACAGGTAACTTCATAAGCCATTTCGGCATCGCTTTCGCCGTAGCCTGACTTATTAAAGCTAAAACGCTCGAAGCTCTCGTCATATACAAGATCCTCAACACCGGCAAGGTCTTCGCCGATGCCGTCCATCTGATCGCTGAGATCATCATAGCACTGTTCAAGCTCGCCTATCTCCTCAGCCATTTCGCCGAGAAGCTCGCTCATCAGTTTCCATATCTTCGTCTGCTTGTCCGTCGGATCAAGCTCCATTCCTTCGATCAATCCTTTTATATAAGCCGCTTTTTCGCTGAGCTTCATCTTTCATTCCTCCAAAAACACGAATCGACTCTTCAGAGATCAGGCTCTGGACATATATTCGCCTGTTCTTGTGTCGATCTGTATCTTGTCGCCTTCGTTGATAAAGATCGGAACCTTGATCTCCGCACCGGTCTCAAGAGTTGCAGGCTTTGTAACGTTTGTAGCTGTATCGCCCTTAACTCCGGGTTCGGTCTGGGTTACTTCAAGAACAACGAATGTGGGAGGCTCAACGCCGAAAACGCTGCCCTTGTAGGACATGATCTTGCAGGTCATGTTTTCCTTTACGAACTTGAAGTTATCTCCGAGTACGCTTGCATTGATCGGGAGCTGCTCATAGGTCTCGTTATCCATGAAGTAGTAAAGCTCACCGTCGCTGTAAAGATACTCCATTTCCTTTCTCTCTATAAAAGCGGTGGGATATTTGTCGTTCGGGTTGAAAGTTCTTTCTGTTACTGCACCGGTAATAACGTTCTTGATCTTTGTACGAACAAAAGCTGCGCCTTTGCCGGGTTTAACATGCTGGAACTCAACGATAGTAACTACCTGACCGTCCATATCAAATGTAACACCGTTTCTGAAATCTCCTGCTGTAATCATCTGGAATCCTCCTAAAGTTTTATACATAATTATCCCATACGGGAAAAACAGCCAATAAGCTTTCTATATTATACTATACAGCTCCGTAAATTGCAAGGATTTTTTTACAGAG
>CADCPT010000146.1 GCA_902803385.1 uncultured Ruminococcus sp. | reverse complement strand
GACAGCGATGGTCTGCCGGATGAATTTGAAGGAACGATAACTCTTTTCAATGGAAAGCCGCTGTATTCAAATCCTCTTGATCCTGACACCGATGATGACGGACTGCCCGACAGGAGAACGAGATACCACAATCCGTATATTACGGAAAAGGATATCATTTCTGACCCAGAGGAGATAATATGAAATACCCGTGAAACTATATATAGTCTTTTGAAATCAGTTTCCGGCCTCGCTTCGTGCGGGGCTTTTTGACAGATCATGGTCCCGATGGTGAATATCTTGTATGGATAGATACTGAAAACTGCGGGGACAAGACGATATATCCCGAGTTACTCAGAATCATTGATCTGAGCGAAACAAATGAATACGGTAAATGATCCTGTTGCTGTGCAGCAGCAGTCGTGGTATAGGTGCCGGCGGTACGCATGCTGTGAACAGATGAGAACGGATGTGTACGCTTGTTTCTGTATATTACTATTTATATTTTCTTCTATATTAAGAATATATCTGTTCTCACTTTTCACAAAGTACCTGAAATACAGTTATAATGCGGCTTTGGGTGTGAACGGATGGGCTTTTTTATTTGTTCACAACCGTTCACACGTTCACTGTGAAGCGTTATAGTATTATTGATGGCTATTTTTGTCGTATAGTCTGATAGGCAGATCTCACATTGAAATCTTTGTTATTTTAATTGTTTTTATTGCTCTTTGAACTGATTATATGATACAATAATACAGGAAAATATAATATCCGGATTATACAGTTATCATACTCCCTCGGAGCTGATATAAATTTTTAATCTTTAAGGAGACGATCATCATGACAATCGAAAGCAAAAAAGATGCAGGCAAGCTCACACTTGCTGTCACAGGCAGACTTGATACTTCAACCGCACCGAAACTGGAGAAAACCCTGAAGTATTCTTATGACGGCGTTACCGAGCTTGTATTCGACCTCAAAGAGCTTGAATACATTTCCTCCGCAGGACTTCGCGTTCTTCTTTCTGCTCAGAAAACAATGAACAAACAAGGCTCAATGAAGGTAACAAATGTTTGTGAGGAGATAATGGAGATATTCGAGATCACTGGCTTTTCGGATATACTTACTATTGAATGATTCATTTCAACATCACATACGGAGGTGGAGCCCGTGGAAGAGAAAAATAGTACTGCAAAAAGAAAAAAGAATAAACCGAAAGTTAGTATCGTTTTCAAAAGCATATTGGGAATAATAATACTTCTTGTTGTTTTTTCTTTGATCGTAAGTTTTATGGGCTTCAATAATTTTACCGAAGCTCTGCTTGATCAGTATTCCGACGGCGCCTTCCGTACTGCGGATACAGCTGTAATGGAATTTGATGTCAGCAAGATCGAGGATTATGCCGCAAGCGGCGGAAAAACAGAGGAGTATATTACAGCTCTTGAATCAATGGAAAGGCTGTGCAATTCATCGGGCTCTACATTCATATATGTTATCCGTCCTGATCTGAGCGATTATAAGCACATTACCTTTCTTTTTTCAACAATAAACAATAACAGCAATTATACCCGTTATGAATTCGGCTTTGTACGTGATACTACAAACGAGGAGTACATGGAAAAATACCGTAAGCTGTATGAGGGTGAATCAGAACAGGAGCTTGTGATAAGGGACAAAGGATATATCGAGACCGATCCTCATATTACGGCTATGGTTCCGATAAAGGATGCAAACGGCAAAACTGCAGCTATCCTTTGTGTACAGCGCCAGATGGATAATCTTGTCCGCGTCAGAAACAGATACATCATCAAGATACTCGTTGTAATGGCCGCATTGATGATACTTGTTATCATCATCCAGAGCATATATCTGCATCGTGTTTTTCTGCGCCCTGTTACGAAAATAACCGAGGAAGCAAGCCGCTTTTCACACGAAAACGACCTGCCGGAGAAAAAGCTGTCTGAGACTGTAAGAAACAACGATGAGATCGGAGTTCTTGCCGGCTCTATAGACCGTATGGAAGAGCGTATCGTAAAATATGTTGACGATCTGACAAAGGTGACGGCTGAGAAGGAACGTATCTCAACAGAGCTTAACCTTGCTACAAAGATCCAGGCAAGCATGCTTCCGAATATTTTTCCTCCATTCCCCGACAGAACAGAATTTGACATTTATGCTTCTATGGATCCTGCAAAGGAGGTCGGCGGAGATTTCTATGATTTCTTCCTTGTTGACGACGATCATCTATGTATGGTAATGGCTGATGTTTCCGGCAAGGGAGTACCTGCTGCACTGTTTATGATGGCATCAAAGATAATACTCGCCAATTATGCAAAAATGGGGAAGACTCCCTCTGAGATACTTTCGGCTGCAAATTCCTCTATATGCTCAAGGAATCGTGAGGATATGTTCGTTACCGCATGGCTCGGTATTCTTGAAATATCGACAGGTAAACTGACAGCTGCAAATGCCGGACATGAATACCCCGTTCTCATGCAGCCTGACGGAAAATTCGAGCTGTACAAGGATAAGCACGGCTTTGTTATCGGCGGAATGGCAGGGCTGAAATACAAGGAATACACAATTGATATGAAGCCGGGCTCGAAGCTTTTCCTCTATACCGACGGTGTACCTGAGGCTACAGATGCTGAAAAGCAGCTTTTCGGCAATGAGCGAATGGTGGCAGCCCTGAACGAAAAACCGAACGGCTCGCCGCAGGAAATACTGAAAACCGTCAGAAGCTCTGTCGATGCCTTTGTCAAGGATGCTGAGCAGTTTGACGACCTGACGATGCTTTGTCTGGAATACAAGGGGTGATGAGATGGCAGAGAAAAAACTATTCCGTTTGACAGTCAATGCGGATGTTAATGAATTGCAGCATGTACTGGGTTTTGTTGAGGAATGTATCGGAACAATAGATTGTCCTCCTAAGGCAATGATGCAGATAAATATTGCGGTAGAGGAAATATTTGTCAATATCGCTCACTATGCCTATTCGGACAAAACAGGAGAGACTGTTATCGAGGTAGAAATAGCTGACGAACCGAAAGCGGTTACGATAACCTTTATCGACAACGGTGTAAAGTACGATCCCCTTGCAAAGCCCGACCCTGATGTTACGCTTTCGGCAAAGGAAAGACAGATCGGCGGTCTCGGGATATTCATGGCTAAAAAGTTTATGGATGATCTGTCTTACGAATACCGTGACGGACAGAATGTGTTTGCAATGAAAAAGGATCTGTAAAAAACCTCAGAAGGAAGTAATTAAAATGATCTCGCTGTCCGTGGGCTGATATACAAAAAACGGTTAACTGTGGGATCCGGAACTGACTGATCTTGCGGTGGATGTTTTTATACTATTCTTCGCTTTTTGCTTTTTTGACAGGCGTTTTCTCCTTACCTGAGATCAGCTTGATCAGCACCAATGCACCGATCATCATTGCGATGGAAACGCCAAGTACGACAAATACATTCTGCACAAAGCCTGCAAGGAGATATCCGATAGCTGAAATGCCTGCAACCGTCAGCGCATAAGGGAGCTGTGTGGATACATGGTTGACATGATCACATTGTGCGCCTGTTGAAGCCATGATAGTTGTATCGGAGATGGGGGAACAGTGATCGCCGCATACTGCGCCTGCAAGACAAGCAGAGATGCAGATGATCACAATTGCGGGTATGCCTGTTTCGGCTGCGTTTGTAAGCTGACTCTCAAATACACCTGTAACAATGGGAATAAGAATGCCAAAGGTTCCCCAGGATGTGCCTGTTGCAAATGAAAGACCAAGAGCAACAACAAACAGCATCATCGGAAGGAAAAGCTGAACAGCAGTTGCATTTTCAACCAGTATTCTTACAAATCCGCTTGCGCCAAGCATGTTAGTAATAGATTTCAGAGTCCATGCAAATACAAGGATAAGAATCGCCGGAACCATCTGCTTGAAGCCTGACGGTATTGAATTCATGCATTCCGAGAAACTGAGAACCCTTCGTATCATGTAGTAAGCGATAATGACGATAAATGCGGCAATTGAGCCTAAAGACAGACCGTAGGAGGCATCACAGTTTGCAAAAGCGTCAATAACATTTTCTCCGCTGAAAAGGCCGCCGGTGTAAAGCATGCCGATTATACAGAATCCGATAAGAATAATGACCGGAAGAATAAGATCAATGACCTTGCCCTTGTTGCTGACCGGCTGGGCATCTTTATCATAAGCAGTGCTTTTAGTTGTGAAAAGATCGCCATTTGCTGCATTTCTTTCGTGAGTTTTCATCGGACCGTAATCCGTATGGGTGATCGCGATGAAAACAACCATTATAAGTGTCAGCAGTGCATACAGATTATAGGGGATAGTGCTGATAAAGAGCTGTATGCCGTTTACATCCTTAACAGTACCGCTGACTGCTGCTGCCCATGAAGAAATAGGTGCAATGATACATACAGGTGCTGCTGTTGCATCGATCAGATATGCAAGCTTTGCACGGGAGACCTTATGTTTATCGGTTACAGGACGCATAACTGAGCCGACTGTAAGACAATTGAAGTAGTCGTCAACAAAAATCATAACTCCAAGTAAAAATGTCGAAAGAGTGGCTCCGGTGCGTGTTTTTATATGTTTTGCAGCCCATTCACCGTAAGCCTTGCTGCCGCCTGCCTTGTTCATAAGAACAACGATACATCCAAGAACCACAAGGAAGATCAGAATACCTACATTGTAGCTGTCCGCGATATTTGCGATAAGACCGTCATTGACAACTGCAGACATAAAGCCCTCGAAGCCCTTTCCGGAACTAATTGCGTATATTCCTGCCCCGGCAAGAATTCCAAAGAACAGTGAAGAATAAACCTCCTTTGTTATAAGTGCAAGACCGATAGCTATTATCGGCGGCAGCAGAGACCACATTGAGCCTACTGCAGTTTCGCCGTCCATGGTAAATGCACTTGTGATCGGACACTGTATAAAACATAATACAATGTACACTACTACAGCTGAAAGAAAAATCATGTTTTTGACAAGACTTTTTTTCATTTTACTAACCTCACTTTGCATAATATTTGTTTTTTGACAAAACATGCGGTCATTATAACATAAATTTTTTTAATAATCAACGAATCTTTATATATTTTGCGGAAGCAGAAACAGATCCCGGCACTGTCATCAGTTTTAGTCTGACAGCAGTGCCGGTTTTTTGTGTTGTTATTATTTTTTCTGTATTTCTGCCACGTAGATCAGTATAAAACGGTTTCGGGCGCAGCGGCAATAATGCGATCATTCCGCTTTTTTGCGGTCCACCGTTACTATGGTCGTATTAAACCCGATAACGCGGTTGTACTCTATCTTTGAACTGATTTCTCTTATGAGTTTAAGACCTGTTATCATTTCGCCTGAATCATTGATGTATTCAGTGGGGTTGAATATCTTTCCGTTATCGCGCACCTTGAGTATTACGGCTTCCGGTGTGATATTCAGAAAAATGTCTATCATATCCGATTTAGAGCCTGCGGCGTATCTGGCAGTATTCACACACAGCTCCTCGACTGAAATACCTATCTTATATGCTGCGTTCTTTCTCAAAATCGGTTATTTCAAGCTGTCTACATTGTTCTGTGATGTAATTTCGGTTGAGGTTATCTCCCTTGATTTTGCAGTAAAAATAGCAGTCCGATAGTGAGCGTATGCCCGTACCGCTGCCGTTGTAGTGTTTCCATTCATGGGCAGTCATGTAGACATAGAAATCCTCATCGGAGAAGT
>CADCPT010000145.1 GCA_902803385.1 uncultured Ruminococcus sp. | reverse complement strand
TTCGCTCTGAATTATCACCCGGAGGCTTATTGCCCCGGCTGTAAGTTTTCAGCTTGCTGTATTTCACGCACTTTAGTGTTTTTTCAGTGGTGGCGCGAGCTTTGCTCGCGCCACCACTGAAAAAACAAGTCTTAAAATCGCCCGGTCGTTGCGCAGCAACGGTCGGGCAATCAGTCGTACAGATGTATATGAAGTCTTTTTTCTATTGCAACGACGCTTTCTTACTTTATTGCGTATTGTCTCAAAGTAGTGATTAGACGGTAAGCCGTATTTTATCGGATATTCAGATGATCCAGAGGCTTGTAAAAAAGAAAAAGTTTTTTCACACCCCCTCAAAAAACACTAAAAAAAGTGCGCCGCAGGGTAGGCGTACCGGAGGGGCACTTCCCGGTGCAACACAAAAAAACTCTTGTAGGTGTTTATATAATCTGCTATAATCAGATCATAAAGCTGAACGGAGGTAAATAAAATGAGCTACATCTATAAACGCAGACCAAATTATTACGAGACCGATATGATGGGCATCGTACACCATTCCAACTACATACGCTATTTTGAAGAAGCGCGTATAGCATATATGAGAAGCTTCGGCTGCGACGTGCTTGAAATGGAAAAGCTCGGTGTCATAATCCCGAATGTTGACGCCTATGCAAAATATATCATTCCCGTAAAGTTCGGAGAAGATGTGGATATCAAAGTCGGGCTGACGACCTTTAACGGCACAAGGATGGAATACACGTTCACTGTTTACAGACAGGACGGCAGCATTGCTGCAACAGGTCACACAATGCATTGCTTTGTAAAGTCCGATTTCCGCCCGGTATCACTCAAAAAGGCTTTGCCTGAGCATTATACAAAGCTGCTGGAAAAGCTTGAAAAGCCGGAGCAGTAACACATACAGCCCGGTCGCACCGAAGGCACGGTCGGGCTGATGGGGCAGTGTTAATGCGACAGCCCCCTGAAAAAACACTATAATAAAAGTGAACCCGACGGTTTAACTGCTTCTTGACAAATCCCGGGAAGAATAATAAAATGAAATAAAATCTCACAGGCTCTAAAAGGAGAGTGTATATCATGAACGAAGTTACAAACGAACAGCTCGCTCCCACCGAGCAGCAGGCTTCAGTACAGGCTGAAATGCAAAAGGAAGCTGCAGCCGATATCTCTGCAGAAAGAAAAAAAGCCTCCCGCGTTTTTTCACGATCGGCTCTTTCGATCATTCTGCCATATATTCTGGTAACTGTCATTTCCGGAGTGCTTTTCGCTGTTATCGCTAGTATACCGGGAGCAAATAAATCAACTGCAGTAGTCGCATTGATCGGCACCGTTCCGATCTTTATCATCGGTTATCCGCTGACGTTTCTGATAATGCGCAAAACTCCGAAGCGCGTCGCAGAAAAAGGAAAATTCAGCATCAAAACAATTGCTGTTTACTTCCCGATGAGCCTTACCTGTATGTTTTTAGGCAACATCATCGGAACTGTCCTTTCAGCTGTTCTCAGCGCCGGCACAGCAAAAAATCAGATATCATCAATACTGAGCGCTCAGGATATCATTGCTTCACTGCTTTTGATCATTGCCGCTCCCATATTTGAGGAGCTTGTTTTCCGCAAGCTGTTTATTGACAGGCTCTCTCCTTATGGTGAAAAATGGGCGGTTATTTTCACAGCTCTTTGCTTCGCAATGTTCCATATGAACCTCTTCCAGTTTTTCTCGACCTTAGGGCTCGGCCTTGTACTCGGATTTGTCTATGTAAAGACAAATAACATCATCAATACCATAATTATCCATATTATAGTCAATTTCTTCGGAGGATTCCTTGCTCCGATGGCGCTTTCCGCAATAGATACGGAAAAGCTGCAGGAGTTTTCCGATCAGGCCTCAGCCGGAAGCGAGCCGTCAGCCGAAATGCTGCAGGAGGTTCTCCCCGGTCTGATCATTTTCTTTGGATTCTTTATGCTTTACGGAATGATCATACTTGCAGGTATTATTCTTTTCTTTGTATGCCTGAAAAAATTCCGGTTTGAACGCTCTGAGATACTGCCCGGTTCCAAAGAGGGCTTCAGGGCAATGTTCTTAAACCCGGGAATGATAGTGAATATTATCCTTTCACTTATTTTTACAGTGCTTGCTCTGTTTTCTCCGCTTATCACCGAGCTTGCGGGGAAATGATAAGGTATGACCGCCGTGCCTTTCGGCACGACCGGGCTGATAATAATTTGTTTTTTCAGGGGTGCCGCAAGGTAGGCGCACTATGGGGCACTTCCTTCGGGCGCACTTATTTATTGTGTTTTTTTCTTTTCCCTGAGCTCACGGAAAAACCGGGACAGCAACTCCGAGCATTCCTCTTCAAGAACGCCCCCTGTCACCTCAGGGCGATGATTGAAGGGCAGCGAAAACATATCAATGACCGACCTGACCGAGCCTGCCTTGAGGTCGGCACAGCCGTAAACCACGCGCCTTATGCGCGAATTGATGATAGCCCCTGCGCACATGGGGCACGGCTCAAGGGTAACATACAGCTCGCACTGCCACAGCCGCCAGCCGCCGAGCTTTTTGCAGGCTTCGTCTATTGCGGTCATCTCCGCATGGTAAAGGGCGTTTTTCCCCGTCTCCCTGCGGTTGAAGCCGATGCCGACTATTTCGCCGTCCTTTACGACAACAGCTCCGATGGGGACCTCTCCGATATCATATGCTTCCCCTGCAGCCCTCAGAGCCTCTCTCATAAACTTTTCGTCATCAGTCATTTTCTACCCTCCTGTCAGAAACGGTATAAGTACAGCGGCGCTGTTTACGATAAAATGTATTATTATGCACGGGTAAAGTCTGCCCGTAACGAGCCTTGCAGTACCTATCACCATACCGCAGAGGAAGGCATAAAGCATCATAACCCCGTTAAAATGAAAAACGGCAAAAAACAGAGACGAAAAAACAAGGGCGGATAACCTTCCGCTGCTTTGCAGGGAAGGCAGCATAAGCCCCCGAAACAGCAGCTCTTCAGATACAGCCGGAAGAAGAGCGAAAACTGCGATATATCCTGCAAGCTGCATCAGCGTTGACGGGAGCGGAATGTCCGTCCCTGTTCCTGCGGCTGAGAAAAGCATTTCAAGCCCCGTGCAGACTGCCGCGCCGATAATGACCGAACCGACCGTCAGCGCCGCTTTCTGAGCGGTGCTTTTTTTGTTTTCATGCGGAGAGAAAAAAGCGCGCAGCTCACTTCTGAACAAAATGATGTATAAAAGTATCGGCGCTCCGCTTATCACTGCTGTCATAATAAGACAAGCCCTTATTATTCCGGCATATGTGCTTTGCGAAGAAATACCGCCGCCTGCAAGCATAAGCGCCGGTCCCCTCAGAACAAGCAAAAGCACCCCGGCGCCCATCGCAGCAATAAGTGCCTTTGAGTCCTTTTTATCTAAAGACAACTTATCACCTCATTATTTCTCTGAAGACATTTTCTCCGCCGCAAGCAGAGCAGCAGCCATGCCGCTGTGGAAATTAAGGCCTCCCTGCATCCAGACAGCATAAGGCTCCCTCAGCGGAGCGTCTGCCGAAAGCTCTATTGAAGAGCCGAGAGTAAATGCGCCTGCCGCCATAATCACCTTGCTGTCATAGCCCGGCATATCCCACGGCTCAGGGGTGACAAATGAATCAATAGGGCTTGCAGCCTGTATTCCCTGACAGAAGCGTATCAGCCTGTCCTCATTCTGAAGCATAAGAGCCTGTATGATATCCCCTCTTCTTTCGTTATACCGGGGAGTTACATCATAGCCCATAAGCTCAAACAGCGCAGCAGTAAAAACAGCGGTTTTAAGAGCTTCGCCGGTAACATGCGGCGCACTGAAGGCGCCCATAAACAGCTCGCGGCTCTGATTGAGGGTACAGCCTATCTCCTTGCCGGTTCCGGGCGTTGTCAGGCGGTAGGAGCAGTCCTCAACAAGCTTTTTCTTTCCGGCAATATATCCGCCCGTCGGCGCTATGCCGCCGCCGGGATTTTTGATAAGAGAGCCTGCCATAAGGTCAACATATTTACCCGGCGCTTCCTTTTCCACAAATTCACCGTAGCAGTTATCAAGCATAACGATACAGTCCGGGGCTATCTCCTTTGCAATGCGCGATATCTCATTTATGTCGTCGATAAGCAGCGTCGGGCGAAGGCTGTAACCGCGCGACCTCTGCAGATATACCATTTTCGTGTCTGGCCGGATGGCTTTTTTCATTCCTTCCTTATCCACCCTGCCGTCCGGCAGAAGCTCCAGCTGCTCATAATTTATCCCGAATTCCTTCAGACTGCCGCTGCTTTTGCCTTCTCCTATGCCTATGACCCCCTGCAGCGTGTCGTATGGAATGCCCGTAACCGAAAGCATGGTATCTCCGGGACGAAGAACGCCGAAAAGAGCTACCGTAAGTGTATGTGTGCCGCTTGCGAAATTATGGCGCACAAGGGCGTCCTCAGTATCAAGCACCTCGGCAAATATACTGTCGAGCGCCTCTCTTCCCCTGTCGCCATAGCCGTAGCCTGTAGAGGCTGCAAAGCAGCTTTCGCTGACCCTTGCATTCTGAAATGCTTTGAGCATTTTAAGCTGATTATATCTCGTTATTTCGTCTATCTCATCGAAGGCAGGTCTTGCCATTTCGAGCGCCTTATCTCCGAGGGAAAGGATATCCCCGGAAATATCAAAGAATCCAAGCTCCATTTTTATCTCCTTATTTCTTCTTTCTTTTTATATGCACCGACGTTGCCTCAAAGCTGAAATCAAGAACAAAACGTATCCTGTCGTCGTCGGCGCTGCCGTCAAGCGCGGCCGTTATCCATTTATCCTTATTCATATGGTATGCCGGGAAAAATCCCTTTTCCATCAGGAGCGAACCTAAAAGAACAGGGTCGCATTTCATATTTACAACATCTATAGGCTCATCACCTTCAAGACCTATGCGTTTTTTCGGGATGGTCATAAGCAGGGCGAACCATTTGCGGTTGTTTTCATGGCGAAAGACAACATCCTCCGGGTCGTTTGCCCAGGGGGCGTCGGGCGTAACACCGTAAACATCAAGAATATATGCAGTTATCTCATCCCTTGTCATATGAGCACCTCCGGAAATTATCCCTCAGGAAAGCCTGTAAACGAATATTTTTCCGCTGTTTTCAAAGCCGAGCCTACGGTAGAAGCTTTCGTTCCTTTCAGGGCTGCGGATAATGAATATCTCCCTGTCGCCGAGGGCGGCGCAAAGCGCAGATACGCATGACGAGCCAAGCCCTTTTCCGCGGCTTTTCGGAGCTGTGCATACCGAGCCTACTATCGCAGCGCTGTCCGTCAGGAACTGCGTCATAGCAAAAGACAGGATCTCGTCGCCGGCTTCTGCAAGGCTGCATCTTGCCGCGCCTGAGCGCTGAAAACGGCAGACGCCCTCCGTAAACTCCTCATACGCCGGGACCATTATGTCTTCGCAGCGGCATTTCTGCAAAAGCTCATAGAGCCTGCCTGTCTGTATTTCCTCATAGCCCGAAACGACCCGCGCTTTCCCCTGCGGTTTTTTCTGCGTCCTGTCCGAAAGTCTCATTATCTGTCCTGTTATTCCAGGCGGGATATCCGGGAATAACGGCTTTTCGCAAAATACCGTCTGCGGAGATATGAATAAGACAAACTCCCTCAGTTCATCTGATGCGCTGCCGCAAAGCTGTACCGTCATACAGCCTCCGTAAAGCGAAACAGCGCAGTAAGGCTCATTTCCGTCATATCCGACCCAGAACCTTGCTATATCATCATATCCGCCGTAAAGCCTGAAAAGCGTTCCTATACGGCAGGCAGATACCGAAGCGGCTCTGCAAAGCCGCATAAGGTCTTGTATCGTATCATCCTCTGTTGCAAAACGTATCACATGGCAGCTATCCTTTCAGCAAGCAGCGGTACAAGTCGGCTCACAGCCTCAGCGTCCGCTGTTGAGATAAGCCCCGATGAGCTATGAAGATATCTGCAGGGGACAGACACCGCAGCCGTGCGCACGCCTCCCCTGCTTTTATGTATAGCTCCGGCGTCGTTGCCGCCGGCGATAACAGTCTTTGTCTGAACGGGTATGCCGTTTTCCCTTCCTATTTCAAAGGCAAGGCGGTAGTATTCCCTGTCGTATATCGTAGAGCGGTCCATAAATGAAACAACAGCGCCGCCGCCGACAAGACATACCTTCTGTTCGTTTTCGCTTCCGGGTATGTCCGCTGCGGTGGTGGATTCTATCACTATCGCAGCATCAGGGGCAATAGTATATGCCGCAGCAGCTGAGCCGCGCAGACCTATCTCCTCCTGAACGCAGAAGGCAAAATACATATCGTAAGGAAGCTCGCTTTTTATCATTTCTATAAGAACAGCGCAGCCGAATCGGTCGTCGATAGCCTTGCTTATCAGACGTCCGTTCGTGTCGTCATATATACTGTCGAAAACGACGCTGTCGCCGGGACGGACATATTTTTCCGCTTCTTCACGGTCCGATGCGCCGATATCTATAACGAGCCTGTCCGGCTCCGGACATTTTTTCATTTCGGCATCTGAGATAAGGTGCAGCGGCGCGCTGCATACAGAGCCGGGAAGCTTGTTCTTTCCGACAAGCACCTGCTTTGCAAATACGGCGCTGTCGTTTATCCCTCCGACCGCAGCAAATTTCAGGGTCCCGTCGGGATTGATATATGTAACGATAAAGCCGACCTCATCCATATGAGCCGAAAGCATAAGCTTCGTCTGAGGCTTTGACCTGCCTTTTTTAAACACTATTATATTTCCGAGAGCGTCAGTTTTTATCTCATCGGCAAACGGAGTTATCTCACTAAGAATAATATCCCTGACCTCGCCCTCATCGCCGGAGATACCGCAGGCGCGGCAAAGCCTTTCAAGCAGCTTCATATCAGGCATCTGCAATGCCTCCTTCCCTTATGTACCGGGCAAGTAGCTCTGCACAATCATCAATATCGGATAATGCCGCTGTTTCTGTCTGCGTATGCATATTCTTTACCGGAATGCTTACAACGGCTGTAGGTATACCTCCGCGGCATACGGCTATACCGTCTGCATTCGTTCCTGTCTTGCCGCCGTCGACCTCAAAGTCGCAGCCTATACCGTTTTCTTTGGCAAGGGATATGAGCTTATCGGTCATTTTTCCGGAAAGCACGGGGGCAATGCTTATTATCACGCCGGAGCCGGAGCTTCCGCTCACATCGTCCTTGACTCCGTCCTGCTTTGCAAAGCCCACGTCTACGACAATAGCTTCATCGGGTGCGATATCGAAAGCGGATGTCATCGCGCCGCTTTCGTTTGTTTCCTCCTGAGAAGAAAAAACCAGATAAACCTCACATCCGATTTCCTCATCCCTCAGGATATGAGCACACCTTACGAGTGCGGCGCAGCCTGCGCGGTTATCGAGAGCCGCACAGCTCACCTTTCCGCCGAGCAGCTCACGGAAGCTGCTTTTTACGATGATACTGTCTCCCGGAGCTGCAAGCTCCCTGACCCTTTCTGCAGGAAGGCCGGTATCAGCCCATACATTGTCCTTGTCAAGCTCCTTATCGGCTGAAAGATGCGGCGGCTTTGTGCAGATAACAGCGGATATCCTTTCCCTGCCGATAACCGTAACGGCAGAGCTTGGAAGCGAGCGAACATCTGTTCCGCCGACCCTGCCGCATTTGATGAAGCCGTTATCATCTATGTATGTCACATTCATGCCTATGCGGTCGATATGTGCGTCGAGCATTATTTTCTTTCCGGAATTTTTCTTCCCGAAGGAAGCGATAATACTGCCGCCGGGCTTCTGCATTACATCACAGTCCGGGAGCAGCTCCCTTATGATATCCGACATTTCGTATTCACAGCCGGATATGCCGCATTCAGCGCAAAGCGCCTTTAGTATATCCCTTGTCTCCATTTTATCCTCCTTGTTAAAACCTCTGAAAAAATATATCAGCCCGGTCGTGCCTGATACTGATATCCGATAAGACACTTTAAAAAGATCCGAGCAGAATTTAACGCCAAGGGTCTGTCGCATTAACATTGCCCCATCCGCCCGACCGTGCCTTCGGTGCGACCTGGCGGCTAAAAATTTGTTTTTTCAGTGGTGCCGGGCGTTTAGCGCCTGGCACCACTGAAAAAACACTTAGAAAGCAGACCCGGATCTGCGTAAAACAGACCGCAAAGACAGTATGTTTTTTATCGGATATTAATATAAGGTGCGGTCGGGCAGATGCGGCTCAGAGGATCACTTAAGCTCGTTTACAAGCCTTTTGAAGTGAAGTCCCTTTTCCGCAAAATTCTTGTACATATCAAAGCTTGCGCTTGCCGGAGACATCGCTACGATATCGCCGGGCACAGCATTCTTTCTTGCGGCTTCAACAGCCTCTTCCATATTGTTTACCCTGATTATCTCCGGGCAGCCTTCGCTGTAACCGGAGGCCTTGCGTGTCGCCTGCTCTATTTTGTCGGCGGTAGCGCCGAAAAGGATAAGGGTCTTTACAGAGGAGGGAACAAATTCGCCCATTTCGTCGTATGAAAGATGCTTGTCATAGCCTCCCGCGATAAGTATGAGCTTCTGGTCGAAGAGAGAGAGCATACCCTTTACGGTCCTTGTCGGGCTTGTGCCTATCGCGTCGTTAAAGTATCTTACTCCGTCAAGTATGCGGACAAGCTCTGCCCTGTGTTCGACTCCGCCGAAGTTTTCAGCTACCGAAACGATGACCTCCTTATCTACAAGCCCCCATACAGCCGTAATTGCAGCAAGGTAGTTTTCAATATTGTGAAGTCCGGGGATACGTATGGAAGCGGCAGGCATTATTTCCGTCTCCCTGCCGTAAAGATCCATAACTATCATTCCGTCTTCCCTGAGATATGCGCCCCTGTCGGTCTTTTTTCTGCGTGAGAAGAAAAGCGTTTCGCCCCTTGTGAACTCTTCAAAGGACGAAGAGATATCATTGTCAAGATTGAGCACAGCGCGGCCGAAGGCGCTCTGATGCAGCACGATATTCTTTTTTGCATCTATATATTCCTGCATATCCTTGTGGATATCGAGATGATTCGGCGCAAGATTCGTTACTACGGCAATATCGGGGCTGCGGCGCATTGAAATGAGCTGGAAGCTTGAAAGCTCAACAACGGCTATGTCGTCAGGCTCCACTGTTTCGATCTCAGGCAGAAGTGGCTTGCCGATATTTCCTCCGAGATGGACATTTCTTCCCTGCTGCTTCAGCATTTCGGATATGATGGTAGTCGTTGTGGTTTTTCCGTCGCTTCCGGTAACGGCTATTATCTTACAGGGGCAAAGCTCAAAGAACATTTCCATTTCACTGGTAACTGCAACGCCGTTTCTGCGTGCGGCGTCGAGCTCCGGTGTATAGAATTTCATTCCGGGAGTGCGGAAGATGATATCTGCGTCAAGGTCTGTAAGATATCCCTCTCCGAGCCTGAGGATCGCGCCGGACTTTTCGGCTTCGGCGGCGTTTTCTCCGAGAGCGTCGCGGTCGCGCTTATCGCATGCAAGAACCGCTGCCCCGTATTTTGTAAAAAGCTTTATAAGCGGAAGGTGGCTGCCGCCTATACCGCACAGCGCTATCCTCTTTCCGCGCAGCCCTTTAAGAAAGCTTTCTGTTTTCAAATCCATTTTTCAAGACCCTTTCATTATGGAATAAACATCTTTACATTCTACATTATAGTGCATGATTCAAAAAAATACAACAACATATTTTCCGGCTCAGCGCCTGCGCTTTCACATCAGCATTGTCCCGTTTATAGTGTTTTTTCAGGGGTGCCAGGCGCGAAGCGCCTGGCACCCCTGAAAAAACAAATTTTTAGCAGCCCGGTCGCGCCGAAGG
>CADCPT010000144.1 GCA_902803385.1 uncultured Ruminococcus sp. | reverse complement strand
TTGTGTGCTATCTCAAAGTAGTGATCAGACTGTAAGCCATACTTTATCGGATATTTAGATGATTCAGAGGCTGATAAAAAAGAAAATAGTTTTTTCACACCCCTTTAGTTTGTCATATTTCCGGCTTCCGAATACTATATAATGATAGGACCAAAATCACTGTCAGGGTATTCGGTCGCCTTTGTTTTTCCCGTTCTTTCGTCTATTTCGATTATGGAATAATTTCCTCTGTAGCCTATCGAACCGGGATTCAGGATGAGCATTTTTCCGTCTACGGTGCAGAACTGCTTATGGGTATGACCGAAAAGAAGTATGTCTGCATTATTTGAATGTCCGAAGGCTGTTATCCGGCTGTAACCGTCCTTAACGCCGAAATTGTGTCCGTGTGTTACTATGATCTTTTTGGAGCACAGCTCAAGCTCCTGCACAAGAGGAAGGTCGCAATACCAGTCGCAGTTTCCTGCAACAGCGGCATAGGCTTTGTCCCTGTGAAGATTTCTTATGGCTTCAAGGTCTCTGTGACCGTCGCCGCAGAAAACAATGACGTCTGCGCTCCGGTGCTTTTTTACGGCGCTTTCAAATGAGGCGGTATCTCCGTGACTGTCTGAAACGACTAATAATTTCATATATTTTGACTCCTGAAAAAACTGATCGGGAAGGGGTGATCTTGTGGACGAAAAAGGTGTGGACAAGCTGTTCTCCGGTCTGTCTCCGGAGCAGCAGAAGCAGGTGATGAGTATTCTTTCCGATAAAGAACAGACACAGAAGATACTCGACACGCCGCAGGCACAGAAGCTGATGAAAAAGCTGATGGGGGAGGGTAAGAATGGCTGATATATCACAGGCTGTCAGTTCCATTTTGTCTGACCCGGAAGCACTTGAGCAGATAAGGTCTCTCGGCAGCATGCTCGGCATAGGCGAGGCAACCGCTGCACCTGAGATCCCCCCGCAAAAGCATGAAGCTCCGGGAGGGCTTTCTGCTCCGGATCCGGAATTTATGGGTATGATGATGAAGCTTGCTCCGCTTATGAGCTCTATGAATGAAGAAACCGACAGCACAAGGCTGCTTTATGCGCTGAAGCCTTTTCTCAGCGACAAACGAAGGGGCAGAGTGGACAAGGCCGTCAGGCTGATGTCGCTTATGAAGGTGGTACCTATGCTCAAGGAAAGCGGTATAGGTCTGATTTAAGGCGGTGATATTACGGATCCGGCAGAATTTGAGAAAATGATGGAGCAGGCTCGCAACAGGATGAACGAAGCGCGTATGCGTTCTGCCGGAAACGGCGGTGAGAACGCTGCACCGGAGGAAGAAACCGAAAGAAAAGGAAAACCGCCGCAGGCAGCCGCAGAGGAAGCACCTCCGGCAGCTGCCGGGGGTATTCTTTCGCCGCTCTTCAAGGATAAGGACAAGACCATAATTCTTGCGCTCATGCTTCTGCTTGCGGATGAAAACGGCGACCACAGCCTGCTGTTTGCGCTCATGTACCTTCTTATTGACTGAGCATCCTTGTGGTGTGCGCCTACCCTGCGGCGCCGGCGTGACGCCGGTGTCGAATCGCGCTGTCGCTCACTTTGCTCGCTCTGAATCAGCACCCGGAAGCTTATTGCCGCGCCTGGCACATCTGAAAAAACAAGTCTTTAATAGCCCGGTCGCGCCGAAGGCGCGGTCGGGCGTTATCGTTTTACCTTATTTGTCCGTCGCCTTCGATTATGAATTTCATTGATGTGAGCTCATTCAGTCCCATCGGTCCTCTTGCGTGGAGCTTCTGAGTTGAAATTCCTATCTCAGCGCCGTTGCCGAATTCTCCGCCGTCGGTGAATCTTGTAGAGGCATTTACATAGACAGCCGCTGCGTCTATCTCTTCGGTAAAGCGTCTTGCAGATCTGTAATCCGATGTGACGATGCATTCGCTGTGACCGCTTGAATACTTTGTTATATGTTCTACAGCCTCGTCAAAGTCAGAAACGACCTTTACGGCAAGGATATAGTCGCCGTATTCTGTTTCCCAGTCGCTTTCAGCGGCAGGAACTACGCAGTCACCGAGGATAGCCCTTGTTTTTTCGCAGCCGCGCAGCTCAACGTTCTTTTCGTCAAGCCTTGCTTTGATCACAGGAAGAGCCTTGTCGGCGATCTTTTCGTGAACGAGGATGGTTTCTATCGCATTGCATACGGAGGGACGAGAGGTCTTTGCATTGTATATGATGTTTGCTGCCATTTCTATGTCTGCACTTTCATCTACATATGTGTGGCAGTTTCCTGCGCCCGTTTCGATGACCGGCACCTTTGCGTTTTCCACAACGGCGCGGATAAGACCCTTGCCGCCTCGGGGAATGAGTACGTCAAGATATTCCGTAAGCTCCATAAGCTCTACGGAAGAAGCCCTTGTCGTGTCCTTAATGAGCTGAACGCAGTTG
>CADCPT010000143.1 GCA_902803385.1 uncultured Ruminococcus sp. | reverse complement strand
TTATAGTGTTTTTTCAGGGGTGCCAGGCGCGAAGCGCCTGGCACCCCTGAAAAAACAAATTTTTAGCAGCCCGGTCGCGCCGAAGGCGCAGTCGGGCGGATGGGGCAGTGTTAGTGCGACAACCCCCTCTAAAAAACACTATATCCAAGTGCGCCGCAGGGTAGGCGCACGCTGTTATAACGAAGGAGCCGTGTATTATTTCACACACCCTTAAAAAAACACTGTTATCAGAAAGCAATAGTGCGTGAAACATAGCAAGCTTAAAAAATACAGCCGCGGCAATGAACTTCCGGGTTGTGATTCAGAGCGAACGCAGTGAGCGACAGCGCGATTTGACACCGGCGGCACGCCGGCGCCTCAGGGTAGGCGCACCGGGGGGGCATTTCCTTCGGGCGCACTTTATCTCGCTTGTTGTCAGTCAAAGCCAAGCAGTACAAATGTGAAAACGAACAATACGCCGTAAAATGCGGTCAGAACGGCACCGCCGGTCTTTATGAGCTTCGCTGTCTGATCGTTCTTTACCTCAAAAGAGAATATCCTTCCGAAATAAAGCGCTCCTACGCTTACCATCGGTATGACATACCTTACGTTCTCTGTGCAGGTATACGGGTATTTTATGCAGAAAACGATATAAGAGCCTACGGTCACAAGATAGAATATCAGCATGAAAATATCGTATTCCCTGCGGCAGACGCGCTTTTTTGCAAAGGGACAGATAAACATGCATACAAGCGATGCTGCCGCTATGACCGAGGTTATGATTATTGTTGCCGAAAGCAGCGGAGCAAGCGTTTCATACGATCCGAGACGCTGCAGGTCTGCACTTGATTTCATAAGAGCAACAATGGGATTGTATTCTTCAAGATAGTTCTTTGGCAGCATAAATGGAGTTGACAGCGCAGCAGGAGAAGCTGTGAACAGTCTTTCTGGAATGCTGTGCTCCCCTACGAACATATTTATTCCGCCCTGCGGGATAAAACCAAGCGGCACTCCCCATCTTACGAGATTATAGACAGGGAACCACATTCCCAGAGGAACGGAAACGCCGAGGAAGGCTCCGAACTGACCGAATATCCGACAGGACAGTTTTTTTGAGCGAATATCGCGTATAAATGCCAGGATGAATATGAATGCTATAGGCGGTGCCGCCATCCAGGCGGAAAGCTTCGACATAAGCCCCAGCCCCATGCACAGGGCGCAGAAAAGAATACCTTTCATGCTGCGGCTTTCGTACCATTTCAGCGCCAGATAAAGCGCAGCTATCTCGAATGCGGCGGCGGTAACATCGTTGCTTATGCTGCCTGAGAGCATCAGTATCGTATTGCTCATTGCAGCGATACCGACGGCGATCGTCAGGGAAAGATCCTTCAGTCCGAAAATGCGGAATATCTTTTCGGAGGTTATTACTATCGACATCGCGGAAAACAGTGTTACGATCTGAGTGACCTCTGTAGCCTGCTCAAAATCAACGCCGAAAACAGTAACAGCTCTCAGAGCAGCGGCACAGATGTAATAGAACAGGGGAGTATGGTAAAACTGCCATACCTCCCTCGGATCAAAATCCGGCAGCATGAAATAGTGCTCATAATAGTATTTGATATAAGGCGCATGGCCGCCCTGTGAATTCCAGTAGCTTACGTCCGTCTGTCTCATATACGACAGAGTATAAAGAACATATGCGCTGTAAAGCCCGAAGGAAAGAAAAATGATAAGCCTTCTTGCGTTATCGGGAGTGAATTTCTTCGTTTTATACAAATAGATCGCAAATGCTGCTGCTGCGGCAGCGGTCAGAGCGGCAACGGTGCCGCCTTTCCGCTCTATATGCACAAAGCATACCCCCCACAATGCCGCCACAACGGCACAGCCGAAGGCGGCGGGGATCCTGAATTTCCCGGCAAGCCTTCCGAGCAGGAAGTACAGTGCAGCTGCAAACAATACAGAAGCGATCATTACCGACTGAGCAGAAATATTCTTTTCGTCTCCGAGGGTAAATGCTTCCAGTGCGATGCAGTATGCCGCTGCGCACAGATAAGGGTGTTCCTTCAGGGCAGCGGAAAGTTGTGCCTTATATTTTATTTTGGTTTTTTCCATACATATCTCCCTTTATCAGAAAATAAATATCTGTCCGCAAGCGAGCACTGCAGTCAGCAGACATACCGCTGCTCCCGTGATCGTACCGGCAAGCTTTTTCTTATCCTGTAACTGCCCTTTTCTGAGCTCTTTCAGGGGAAGCTTCGGCACAGCTTCAAAGAGGACTCCGGAATAATAACCTACTATTACGATCACAAGAGGAATGTATCTTATATGCTGAGAGCATGCATATGGATAACTGAAACAGAATGCATAAAAAGATATCATCATAGAGAAAAACGCGACCGCCATAAAAATGTGGAATATGCGGCTTTCTCCTTTTGAGACGATAACGCTTCTTATCATAGTGATCATCGAAGCAATGCTTAGAATGATCGCAGCAAGAAGAAGGATCACTGCAATAATATCAAATGCCGGAACATTCAGAACGTTTTGCCGGTATTCCTCAAACAGCGCAGTTTTGATCAGTGCGATAAGCGGATTATATTCGTTTTCGGGATACCTGTCGAAGCCGAAGGAAGCAAGGGTATGCATCCACGGCGGATTCAGAAAACCGGGCGAAAAATCAAAAAGTCTTTTCCAGACAGGTATATGGCCTACATACTGTGTCGCAAGTATCGATTCCTCAGACTGAACAGTCTGAACATATGTAAGCGGTATACCGAACAGTATGTAGTTTCTTACCTGATAAAACAGCCCCAGAGGAGCACATACTCCCAGAAAAGCAGCAAACTGACCGAGGCATTTCAGAGGCTTTTGCTTTCTTCTGATATCATCTGTAAGCGCAGCGGCAAAAATGAAAGCTATCGGAAATGCCGCAGTGGCAGATGAAAGCTTTGTCATCATCGCAAAGCCGAGTGCGGCAGCTATCTTCAGGATATTGATAAAGCTTCTGTTCCTGTACCACTTCAAAGCGAGGAAAAGGGCGGTGAAGCTGAGAAAAGCTGCCAACGGATCATTATTGATGTTTATTGAAAACAATATCAGAGCGTTGTTGAATGAAACAATAGAAACGGCAATAAGCGATCCTGTCTTTCCTGTACCGAGAAACTTGAAAAGCCTTACGGACATCAGCAGAATAGCACATGAGTAAAAGAGAGTAAGACTTTGTAGATTTTCACAGGCTGTTTGATAATCAAATATTAGCACGCCTACCCGAAGCCATATGGCTGAGATAATGTGATGCAAAGGAGGATTGTAAAATGACCAGACATTCCTCATATCAAAATCCGGGAGATGATAATAGTGAAAAAAATATTCAATGTAGCCTGCGTGTCCTGCACCTTGTTCGGACATGTCTATCAACTGTCCGTTTTGATAGTTGTATACAGTGTCTGCGGATTTAGAAAACAGATTTACGTCATGCTGGTCAAACACAATGTTTAACTCGGTTACTGCGATCATTCGCAAGGCGATACCGAAAACAACAACGATAAACAGCATCTCCCTTATCCCGAGTTTTCCTTTTTTCCAAAGAATAAGCATACAGACAGATACGCTCATCAGCATAGTCATGCGTACTATCTGATAGCCTATCGGGATGCATTTTATCAGTACTGCCGATAAAACGATAACGGCAAGGCTTATGACACAGGCCGCAGCGGTTCCCTTTTTCTTCAAAGAAAAATATCCCCTGCAGATCACTGACAAAACTGCTGCTGCGGGCAAAGCAGCTATCAGTGCAAAAAAATTGATACTTTCAGACGCGCATCCTGTTGAAAAACCGAACAGCACACAAAAAATTCCGAGTACAATATATGGATGCCTGCGGATAAAACTGTAAAGAGAATCAGCGAGTGACGGAAGACCGGATGCTTTTTCTGTTTTTACGCTTCTGTTTTGATTCATGCTTATTCTTTTCCTCCTTATCAGATAATAGCCGGTCAGCTTCTGATTTTTCTCCATGCGAAAGATCGGCAAAAAACATCAGAATGAATATGTTGTACGAAAAATCAATGAGATGATGAGCCATAAAGCAGTTGACGGCAATAATAAACATCATAATAAGTGTTGCAATATCCTTTGCTTCTGAGCGCTTGTACATAAACCTTGTCAGAACAGTCATAAAAGCCGCGAAGGCGATCACACCATACTTCAGAAGGATCTTGATGTAGGAGA
This sequence comes from uncultured Ruminococcus sp., assembly GCA_902803385.1. Classification (GTDB taxonomy): domain Bacteria; phylum Bacillota; class Clostridia; order Oscillospirales; family Acutalibacteraceae; genus UBA1213. The sequence goes on along the minus strand of CADCPT010000143.1, from coordinate 1,355 downwards.
TATCAATAAAGGTATAGTCCGTATCCATGTCTATTGTGTCAGTTGTACCGCCTATCCCCAGTTCAAAAAATGTCGCGCCGAACGGAGTGAGCCCTACTTTCTGAAGCATCTTTCGTGCGACCTCAAAACGATAATGGGTGGAATTCATTTTCACATACATAATATCCCTTAACGGATTTCCGGGATAATACAGCAGAACTACTATCAGAGCCGCCGCAGCAAGCACAACGAAGCTGAGTATATATACCCATTTTATGCGAAGCAGGAAATCAGCTACAGGCTTGTAGCGGAGCAGAATTCCTGAAAGCAAAAGAGCAAGAATACATGTGCAGTCAGTTTTGGCGACACAAAAAAAGAAAACATAAGCTGTTATGACAGCAAAAAGGGCAGCGTCATACCAGCGGAATCTTCCATTCCTCAGCCAGAAATATGCGCAAAGGACAAAAAAGAAGTGAGCGCCGTAGTCGGTGGGAGACAAAAACCCCAATGAATGTCTCATTGAACCGTTGGAGTAGTAAACAAGATCAGGCAGCACCCCTAAAAGCGACAGTATCGTTACAGGAATGATAAAAGCCGCACTTATAATTATTGATGCGACCGCGATCCTGCGAAAATCAATGTTCCTCGCACCTATCACCAGAAGATAGACAAGTATAAGATATTCCATATTGTAATTTGAGGAAACTATCATAGCCAAGACAAAGCCCGCAAGCTCCGGCAGCAATATGTGCAGGAAGTCCTTTTTTTTGCGGATATCGAAAATGATCACTTTAGCCCATATCAACGCGCAGTATAAGCCAATAAGGGTAGTCAGTATCATTTCGATCATAAGTGCTTTTTCTATCATTGTGGTGCGGTAGTAACAATATGAATAAAAAACGGAAAACAGAATAAGATATATAGCTTCTCCGTTTTGCAGGTGCAGTTTTTTTACGGTCTGGTTCTCGCTTATCTTTCTCTGTATTCTTTGCTGAATGCCGAATAGCTCTTCAAACAGATCTGGTTTTTTTTGAGGGATTTTTGCTTCCATACTTCCTCCGTTATTGATGTTATTGGTCATATGTCGAATTATTTTGCTGTGTTTTATTATCTGGCGGCAGACATAATCTGTATACATTATACAACACAATCCGGCACATAGTCAACCGGATGTTTTCGTATTAAAGCGATACCGACTGTCATCTGACCGACCGCAGTAAATGCTCCTGAGGTGCGCCTGCCTTGCGGCGCCGGCGTGCCGCCGGTGTCAGATCGCGCTGTCGTTTCGCGCAAACCACCGCCAGACCGCGCCTTCGGCACGACCTGGCTATTATTATTTAGTTTTTTCAGAGGTGCCAGGCGCAAAGCGCCTGGCA
>CADCPT010000142.1 GCA_902803385.1 uncultured Ruminococcus sp. | reverse complement strand
TGCACCGTACAGCAGATGTCATCACAACAGTAAAGCTGACTGAAAATGAAATAAAGGACAGCATTATCTATCGCTATGCTGATAAGGACACAGGGAAAAATGTCAATGTACTTCTTAAAAAAGCATCCGTTTCGGAAACAGATGAAGCAAAGGAAAACTCCATTTCATTTCCGGTGACTTTTCACCGGTACGGTTCTGAAGAGTATATCATCAATAACAAAAAAGTACCGATATCAGACGGAGATTCGCCGCTTGATGAAAAGTATTTTCCGGAAGTGAAGGCGGAATCGGATTATGCAGATACAGATGGAGTAATAACGGCTCTTGTCTGGGACGGCGACATCTATATCTCAGGCGGAGAGGTGTGCAGGAATGCCGTGGCAACGCTTACAGAACGTCAGAAAATCTATGAAGTAACATATTCCGATGCAGTCGTGCTTCCCGATGCAGACGGCTATTGGGCTATTCTGTGCTATGGCGGAGACTGTGAGGAATATACAGGCAAGGTTACATACAATGTCGAAGCTACGGCGGAGTATTATCCGGTGAACGAGAAGCCTGTCATTCAGCCGTTATTTATCGGGATAGGTATCGCTGTTCTTGCTTTAACGATTGCAGTGATCCTTTTTATTATCGCAAAGAAAAAGAAGAAGTCTGAAACCTATGTGTGAATTTTTTAGGAGGTGGTACCAATGATCTGTTCAGCAAAATCCGAGGCGAAGGGGGTGATCGAAATGAAGCTGACAAACAAGGTCAAAACAAATCTGACGGCTGCATATATGGCAGGCTGTATGGCACTTTCCGCCGCAACAACAGCCAATGCCGCAGACCTGAGCGGCGTAACCAATTCCGTTACCAGCTCGGTCAACGATATTGTAAATGTCATCACACCTATTGCGTGGGCGGTTGTAATTCTCGTTATCGTTATCATGGGCTGTGTGCTGATGTGGGGCGGTGACAAGGCAAAGGAAAAGGTCAAGTCACACATAACAGCAGTTGTCATCGGATGTATTTTAGTGGCAGGTGCCTCAACCATCGCAAGCTGGTGGACAAGCTCGCTGACCTCTAACTTCGGTGGAGGTTCATAATTTGCAGGCGGCATTCCCGCCAAGGAGGGATAATCTTGTATTCAACGCAAACTCTGATCTATCAGGAAAAATTGCGGCGGCATAAAGCCAAAAAGGAATTCCGAAAGACTCAGCGTATCATCCGGACACAGAAAATCATGGGATTCCTTGCAAAGATCATTGATCCTCTTTGTGCGGGACTTGCTGGTACCTGGGTGATCAATGACGACGATATGGCGGCAAGAACACTTCTTGCAAACGGAACATATCAGAAGCTGACACGCTCCAATATTTTCGGCAACGCCATCCGTTTTATGGGCTATAACATTTTACAGCTTTTCAAGCTGTTTCTGGACGGAGCTAATGCCGTTCTGGATAATGTGTATAAGATGTTCAGCTTTTACAACAGCACGAATGTAAACAGCTACATAAACAATCTTATAGGGTTTCTCTGGATCCCCTGCATAATCTCCATTCTGATTCTGGGATTCCAGCTTATTTTTAATTCCAAGAACAGACCCGATGCAAACAAGATATTGCAAAACGGTCTTATCATAACCATACTTGTTACAGGTATGCCTGCACTGCTTGCGACAACTGCCTCAATGACAAAAGAATTTGTAAACGGAGATTTTAACAGCAGAGGCAGCCATGCCTCAGATCAGGTCATTGCCCAATGTCTGACGGATTATGAATACCTTTATGACTGGGATCAGCAGCGATTTGTAGTAACTGATGAAAACACTCTCAACTCCTATGTAGCGACCAACGATTACTCCCGTGTCAATTCCATTGATATTAACGAAACAATCAGATACGACAATGCAGGAAATCCGTTTGCACCAAACTGCGACAAATGGGACAGCCGTGATCCTGTATGTATGCTTTGTACTATCGTTACAATGAAGTCGGACGGTACATACCAGTGCGAGCATATCGACGAGCCGCAATGGTGGGAGTTTTTCAGCGATTCATATTTCTATCGTTATGATATTGATTACATAACC
>CADCPT010000141.1 GCA_902803385.1 uncultured Ruminococcus sp. | reverse complement strand
GTTATAGCACTTTATTCCGCTTTGGCAAAGCCAAAGCGAACAACAATTGCTCATTTCTCATTGCTAATTAGAAAAGCGCCCGGCACCACTGAAAAAACACTATAAAAAGTGCGCCGCAGAGTAGGCGCACCCTACACCGCGCAAAACCGCGCAAAAAAGCATAAAACACTTGACATCCGCAGGCAAAAGGAGGATAATTATCTATATATGTAAGCTAAGGAGGTAACCCCCAGATGAATGCAGTAATAACCGTTCTCGGAAAGGACACCGTAGGCATTCTTGCCAAGGTCTCAAGCGAATGTGCCGATGTCGGCGTTAATATCGTTGAGGTGACCCAGTCTGTCCTTCAGGGAATGTTCGCAATGATAATGTTTGTCGATATTTCGGGATGTACTGTCCCGTTTGCCCAGCTTTCAGACAGGCTCACAGAGGCCGGAGAAAATATGGGCTGCAAGGTGCATGTAATGCATGAAGAGATCTTCAATGCAATGCACACTATCTGAAAGGACAGAAAAAAATGATCAATTCATACGATATACTTGAGACCATCAATATGATCGAAAACGAAAACCTTGATGTAAGAACGATCACAATGGGTATTTCGCTGCTTGACTGTATTGATGAGAATATCGACCGCGCCTGTGACAAGGTGTATGACAAGATATGCCGCTATGCAAAGGATCTTGTAAAGACCGGCGAGGATATCAGCAAGGATTACGGTATCCCGATAATACATAAAAGAATAGCTGTCACCCCTGTTGCGATGCTTGCGTCGGCATGCCCCGGCATGAGCCCCGTCAAGTTTGCCAAGACCCTCGACAGAGCTGCGGCAACAGTCGGCGTCAATTTTGTCGGCGGCTACAGCGCGCTCGTTCACAAGGGCTTTTCGATGGGCGACTATGCTCTTATCGAAAGCATCCCCGAGGCGCTCTCAGTAACGGAAAACGTTTGCTCATCCGTCAATATAGGCAGCACCAAGGCAGGCATCAATATGGACGCCGTTGCCAAAATGGGCAGGGTCATACGCGAATGTGCTGAGCGCACGGCTGACAGAGACTGTATCGGCGCTGCAAAATTAGTCGTTTTCTGTAATGCTCCCGAGGATAATCCCTTTATGGCAGGTGCCTTCCACGGTGCAGGCGAACCGGAATGCGTTATCAATGTCGGCGTATCCGGTCCCGGTGTTGTAAGGGCTGCACTTGCAAAGGCAGGAGACTGCAATATCACTGAGGTCGCCGAAACAGTAAAGAAGACGGCGTTCAAGATAACAAGGGCAGGTATGCTTGTCGCAAACGAAGCGGCAAAGAGACTCAGCGTTCCCTTCGGAATAGTTGACCTGTCTCTTGCCCCCACTCCTGCAATAGGCGACTCTGTTGCCCATATTCTCGAGGAGATGGGTCTTGAGCAGTGCGGCGCGCACGGTACTACCGCTTGTCTTGCTCTTCTAAACGACGCTGTAAAGAAGGGCGGAGTAATGGCTTCTTCACATGTTGGCGGCCTTTCGGGCGCTTTTATCCCCGTTACCGAGGATGCCGGAATGATCGCTGCCGCAAGGAGCAAGATGCTTACGCTTACAAAGCTTGAGGCTATGACGGCTGTATGCTCCGTTGGTCTCGATATGATAGCTATTCCCGGTGATACTCCGGCGGAGGTCATTTCCGGCATTATAGCAGACGAAGCCGCTATAGGAATGGTCAATTCCAAGACAACTGCCGTCAGGCTTATTCCTGCCATCGGCAAAAAAGCAGGGGAAGAGCTCAATTTCGGCGGCCTTCTGGGTATGGGACCGATAATGGACGTAAATCCCATGTCGCCTGCCAAATTTATTTCGAGGGGCGGCAGGATACCTGCTCCCATGCAGAGCCTTAAAAACTGATTTTCGGCATATCACCCTATTTGTCTGTTGAACGGAACAGATCCGGGGTCTATAATATATGAGTATTCTTAACAGGGAGGTGACTGCAGGTGGAGGATATGATATCCAAGATCGTTGAAATGGACAAGCGCGCGAGGGGTCTGAGCGATCAGGCAACGCAGAGCCGTCTTGATCATGAAAAGGAGATCACCCTTGCAAAAGAAAAGATAAAAACTGACTACCTGGCAAGAGCGAAAGAGCGTATCAGGATAAACAGACAGTCTGAACAAAAAAAGGCGGACGAGACACTGAAGGTCCTGAAAGAACAGAATTCCCAAGTTATCGAACGACTTGAAGACTGTGACCGCAAGAATCACGATAAGTGGGTGGATGAGATATACTCCCGTGTTATAAGCACCTGATCCGCGGCCTCTTGCAAAAGAACCCGGCGCTGACTCTGATGAGGCAGCGGTATCCGCGGAGAAAATGGAAGGAGGGGACTATGTGACGTCTTCCATGTCGTCTAATGCGATACTTGCCAAGGCAAGAGCTATGTACGGCAGAAGGCTGACGGAGGATGATTACAGTCAGCTTATGGACTGCCATACTGTCGGTGAGGTCGCGTCTTATCTCAAAAACAGGACAAGCTATTCGGAAGCCCTGATCAATGTCAACGAAAACGATGTTCACAGAGGTCAGCTCGAGCCGATACTGCGTCAGGGGATATATACCGATATTTTCAGGCTGTCGCGCTATGCAAAGGATAAGTCCATGTCCTTTATGGAGTTCGTGATCTCCGAAATGGAGATAGAACAGATAATAATGTGCCTGACTCATATAAATATGGGTAAGGCGGAGGAATTTGTTTACAAGCTTCCGCTGTCTCTTGACAAATATACAAAAATAAGCTTCAAAAAGCTTGCAGCCGTGAGGAGCTACGATGATATGTTCGAGGCTCTCGCAGGAAGCAGATATGTTGCGGTGCTGAAAAAGAACCGCCCTGCTGAAAATGAGAGGATCAACATAGCTCTTATCGAGTCGGAGCTTTACAATATGAATTACGCCTTTGTTATCGGAGCTATGGATTCGGCAAAGGATGCCGGAGACAAAAACGAGCTGAAAAACCTGCTTTCTTCTTTGCTTGATTTCAGAAATGCTTCGAGGATACTGAGGCTGAAAAAATACTTCGGAATGAGCGCTGCGGAGATAAAGCCGCTGCTCATACCGTACGGCAGACTGAGCCAGCGCACGATCGATGAATTATGTGCCGCGTCTTCACTGACGGAGGCCGAGGGATTGATAAATTCGACCTATCTTGGCAAAGCGATATCAAAGCTTGACAGGGATGACAGGGATCAGATGGCAGATGCAATGATACATGACTACTGCCGTCATCATCTCAGGCTGTCCCCGAACCCAACGATAGTTATGATCTCCTATGTATATCTGAAGGAGATCGAGCTTAAAAATATAATCTACATAATAGAAGCTACCCGATACGGTCTGTCGCCGGAAGAAAAGGCAAAGCTTCTTATTATATGAGGAGGTGTTTGTGTGTCGGTAAGACCTGTTAAAGCAGTAAGCATAATAGGAATGATGTCTGAGCTTGAAAAAGTTATACGATACTGCGGAGAATCCGGGATATTCCATCCCGACGATGCTATGTCGTTCTACTCCAATACAGAGCATTTCGTTCCGCTTGCTGATAAAAATCCATATGCTGCACCGCTGCAGGAGCTGCGTACGGCCGCTGAGGAATCAGGCGTCCAGCTGAAATACTCTGAACCGGAGGGTCAGGAGGAAGGCTCGGAGGAGGTACTTCAGTACATAAGCTCCGTTACAGCAAAGCTTGAAAAAATGGCTCTTGACCGCAGCAGATGCGACAGAAAGACAGAGGAACTGGAAAGCAATATAGACCTTGTTTCTCATTTTACCGGACAGAATCTCAATTTCAAGGAGCTTTCGGAGTGCAGGTTCATAATTCCTGCGTTCGGACGCATACCTAACGAAAGCTATGAAAAGCTTACGCGTTACTCGGAGGATCCGTATGTTGTGTTCCTGCCGGTAAGCGAAGACAGCTCATACCACTGGGGTGCTTATTTCGCACCTATTGAGAAAAAGGCGGATGTTGACAGGATATTCTCCTCGCTTTACTTTGAAAAAATGGATGTTCCCGAAATGACGGGTACTCCCGAGGAATATGTTGCCGATCTGACTGCTCAGCTTGAAGAGCTGAAAAAGGAAAAGGCACATCTTGAAGAAAACGCAAGAGCCTTTACGGAAACGGAAAAGGACAAATGCGACCGCTATTATTCAAGGCTTGTGGAGCTTGATTCCTACCACGCAATAAAGAGGTATGTATACAAATACCACAGCAGCTTCATCCTTGCAGGATGGATACCTGCGGATAAGGCTGAGTCATTCACAAAGAAGCTTGACGGAATGAAGAGTATTGAATATTCGCTTTCCGACGGAAAGGATGAAATAAAGCATTCTCCGCCGATCCTTCTGAAAAACCCGCCGCTGTTCAGATTTTTTGAGTTTTACGTCAAGATGTACGGCGTTCCGAGCTACAATGAGATAGACCCGACTATAATAGTCGCCATTACATATACGATTTTCTTCGGTATAATGTTCGGCGATATGGGTCAGGGGCTTGTGGTAGCTATTGTGGGTTTCCTGATGTGGAAGCTCAAAAAGATGGAAATAGGAAAGATACTTGTTCCGTGCGGACTGTGCGGTATGGTGTTCGGTTTCCTGTACGGCTCCGTGTTCGGCTTTGAAGAACTGCTTACCCCGGTGCATCAGAAGCTTTTCGGCACAAAGGGAAAGCTGTTTGAGGTAATGGAGCCCCAGTCGATAAATCTGATAATCTACGGCTCCGTTGCGATAGGAATAGTCACGATCGCAGTCATAATGCTGGTGAACATTATCGGTTCGTTCAGGCGGCGCGATCTTGAAAGTGCGCTTTTCGGCGCGAACGGAGTTGCCGGGTTAGTCTTCTACGTTTCCCTCGTTGCAGGTCTTATCTGCACGATGTTCCTTGGCGTTGAGCTTATGAACCCTGTCTATATCGCACTTCTCATAGTCCTTCCGCTGATACTGATGTTCCTGAGGGAGCCTCTTGGCAGGCTTTGCGAGGGGAAAAAGGACTGGCAGCCTGAAAGCTGGGGCGAATACTGCATGCAAAGCTTTTTTGAGCTGTTTGAAATGTGCCTCAGCTATGTCACGAATACGATGTCCTTCCTCAGAGTCGGCGCATACATCCTTGTACATGCAGGTATGATGCTGGTCGTATTCACACTGGCGGAAATGGTGGGCGGCGCAGGCTACCCGATAATAGTCATAATAGGCAACGGTCTTGTAATGGCGCTGGAGGCTCTGCTTGTTGCGATACAGGTGCTAAGGCTCGATTATTACGAGATATTCAGCCGTTTCTATGTCGGAGAGGGCAGACCCTTCACTCCGGTAGTTGCCAGAGCGGCTGCCAATGATAAATAACAGAGAAATAAAAAATATTGATCGGAGGTCAATCATTATGTTAGAGTATATTCTTCTTCTGGTTCCCGTTGTATTTCTTGTAGGTTCTGTTTATTATGCATACAGATCAGTTTCCCTTGGCAAAAGAACACGCAGAGCAGCCGTTGCAAGACAGCTTGCTTCATTTGCAATAGTCGGAACAGCCTGCCTTATCACATCTATGGCAGTTATGGCAGCAGATCCTGCTGAGGCTGCTAAGGCAGCAGCAGGCGCAGGCGATCTCAACAAGGGCATTTCAATGATCGCAGCCGCTCTTGCAACAGGTATTTCCGGTATCGGCGGCGGTATCGCAGTCGGCGGCGCTGCACCGGCAGCTATCGGCGCAACAAGCGAAGACCCCAAGGCCTTCGGTAAGGCTCTTATCTTCGTTGCACTCGGCGAAGGCGTTGCACTTTACGGTCTTCTCGTTTCCATCCTTATCATCAGCAATGCAGGCTGATACAAAATAATTAGTAATTAGTAATGATTAATGAGTAATGTGAGGTACGGTTTGTCAGCTGTATGACAAACCGGTATGAGCCTCTGCTCTGTCAGCCGGATCAGGTGATGGTATGAAATTCTATTTGATAAGCGATAATGTGGACACACAGATGGGAATGCATCTTGCCGGTATAGAGGGCGTTGTTGTCCACGAAGAAGAAGAAGTCAGGGAAGCCCTGACAACAGCTATGGAAAAAGAGGATGTTGCGGTCATTCTTATGACGGAGCGGCTCGTGCAGCTTTGTCCGGAGCTTGTGTATGACCTCAAGCTCAACCGCAAACAGCCACTAATAGTCGAGATCCCGGACAGACATGGCAGCGGCAGGGGAAAGGATTCCATAACGCGCTATGTCCGCGAGGCTATCGGCGTAAAGATTTAACTTCTCCGGAGGTGTAAAAATGTCTGATACTGTAAGCAAAACAGATAACTTTCTTAAGGCAATAGAAAAATATGCGGAGGAGCAGCGCAACAGGATAGAGACCGAAGCCCAGAGCATGAAAGAAAAAGAGCTTTCAAAGGCTGAGGATGAGGGTCTCAGAGAAGCCTACGTTCTCATTCAGAGAAGGATGGCAGATGTTAAAACAGAAATATCAGCGGAGCTTTCAAGAGCAGAAAATGCCAGCCGCAAGGAGATATTCCTTCGCCGGAAAGAAATAGAAGACAGCGTTTTTGAGGACGTGAAGAAAAAGCTCGATGCTTTTACCGGAACCGAC
>CADCPT010000140.1 GCA_902803385.1 uncultured Ruminococcus sp. | reverse complement strand
GTTATAGCACTTTATTCCGCTTTGGCAAAGCCAAAGCGAACAACAATTGCTCATTTCTCATTGCTAATTAGAAAAGCGCCCGGCACCCCTGAAAAAACACTATAGAAAAGTGCGCCGCAGGGTAGGCGAACGAAGACAGGAGCGAACCGACAGCACGGGCACCGCGCCGGATAATTATTTCTTGAACATAGAAAAAAAACATGTTATAATATTATGCGTATAATTATATGATACCGAAGGGTGAAGAGAATGTCTTTCGACAGAAACAGGATAAGAAATTTCAGCATAATCGCTCATATCGACCACGGCAAGTCTACCCTTGCAGACAGGATACTTGAGCAGACAAAGGCTGTTGCCGTAAGGGATATGCAGAGCCAGCTCTTAGATGATATGGAGCTGGAGCGCGAGCGCGGAATAACCATAAAGGCTCACGCCGTAACACTGCTTTACAGCGCAGACGACGGAGAGGAATATGTTTTCAACCTTATAGATACCCCCGGACATGTAGACTTCAATTACGAGGTCTCACGCTCCCTTGCCGCCTGCGAGGGCGCCGTTCTGGTAGTAGACGCTTCTCAGGGCATTGAGGCTCAGACCCTTGCAAACACCTATCTTGCCCTTGACGCAGGACTGGAGATAGTTCCCGTCATCAACAAGATAGATCTGGCAAGCGCCGATCCAGATAAGGTAAAAAAAGAAATAGAGGATGTTATCGGTCTTCCTGCCGATGACGCTCCGTGCATTTCCGCAAAAATGGGAATAAATATCCACGATGTCATGGAACAGATAGTCGCAATGGTACCCTCCCCCGACGGAGATGAAAACAAGCCTCTTCAGGCTCTTATTTTCGACTCCTATTACGACAGCTACAAGGGCGTTATAATTTACGTCCGCGTAAAAGAGGGTCAGCTCCATACAGGCGACACCATAAGGCTTATGGCTACCGGCTCAGAATTCACGGTCGTAGAGCTTGGCTTCATGAGGGCGACCTCCCTTGAGCCCGCCGAAGCTCTCTATGCCGGGGAGGTCGGATATATCGCAGCGTCCATAAAAACCGTTTCCGACGCGCGCGTGGGCGATACGGTCACCTGTGCGGACAACCCTGCCGAAAGTCCTCTTCCGGGCTATCGTGCCGTTCAGCCGATGGTGTTCTGCGGCGTTTATCCTGCCGACGGCGCAAAATACGGCGACCTGCGCGACGCTCTTGAAAAGCTGGAGCTTAACGACGCTTCCCTTTCCTTTGAGCCGGAGACCTCCGTTGCCCTCGGCTTCGGATTCCGCTGCGGCTTCCTCGGACTTCTCCATATGGAGATAATACAGGAAAGACTTGAGCGCGAATACAATCTTGACCTGATAACCACAGCGCCCAGCGTTATATACCGCATAACCAAAACCGACGGAACGGTCGAAATGATAGATAACCCGACAAACTATCCCGACCCGGCATTCATTGCAAAGGCGGAAGAGCCTATGACTGAGGCACATATATATTCACCCTCCGAATACGTGGGCAATATAATGGATCTCTGTCAGGACAGGCGAGGGGTATTCGTTGATATGAAATACATCGACTCCGACCGCGTTGATATACACTATGTTCTTCCTCTGGCTGAGATAATATACGACTTTTTCGATACGCTCAAATCCAGAACAAGAGGCTATGCCTCTTTCGATTACGAGCTGAACGGCTATGCGGAATCCAGGCTCGTAAAGCTTGATATTATGCTCAACGGCGAAATAGTGGACGCTCTGTCCTTCATAATCCATGCGGATAAAGCATATCCGAGAGCGCGCAAAATGGCTGAAAAGCTCAAGGAAAAGATACCGCGCCAGCTTTTCGAGGTACCGATACAGGCCTGCATCGGCGGAAAGATAATAGCGCGCGAGACCGTAAAGGCAATGAGAAAGGACGTTCTTGCAAAGTGCTACGGCGGCGACATCACCCGAAAGAAAAAGCTGCTTGAAAAGCAGAAGGAAGGCAAAAAGAGAATGCGTCAGTTAGGCTCGGTCGAGGTGCCTCAGGAAGCATTCATGGCCGTATTGAAGCTTGACACAGATTAAGAGGTAATTATGAAGAAAACAGTATTGCTGTTCGGTTTCGGCAGCGAAGAAGCCGCAGCGGCAAAAAGAGCCATCCTGCCTATAGGCGCAGCAGTCAGGGCTGTTCCGGATGAAGAGCAGAGCCGAACGTTAGGCTCTCTTTTAGGGCTTGCAGAGGATGAAATCAGGAACGGCACCCCGTCCGTAGAGGGAAAAATGCTGCTGATGGCCGGCTTTATCGGGAACGACACCGACCGTCTGCTTGCCGCAATGCGCAAGGCAGGCTTTCAGAGAGATGTGCTCAAGGCTGTCGCCACACCGACGAATATAGGCTGGACTCCCGGTGAATTGTGGAACGAGATACACCGCGAGCATCTTACGATGAGCGGCAGATAATGTACTACATATATATGCTGCTCTGCAAGGGAGACAGTCTGTATACCGGCATCGCCGCCGATATCGACAAGCGTATGTCAGAGCATTTCAGCGGTACGCCGCAGTGCGCAAAATACACGCGCTCTCATCCCCCGGAAAGACTTCTGGCAGTATGGAGCTGCGAAAACAGATCAGACGCCCTGAGACTCGAATACAGGATCAAGCAGCTTGAGCGACGGCAAAAGCTTGAGCTTGTAAACGGTGCTCCGCTCAGCTTTATGGCGGAGACATCATCGCTGTACACTGCTATGGATCTGAAAAACTACGAACGGTGGACCGGAAATTGAAGGATATATACAGGCTTTTAAAGGAACACTACGGCTATGACAGCTTCCGTCCGGGGCAGGAAAACATCATAAATGCTATAATAAAAGGACAGGACTGCCTTGCTGTTATGCCGACAGGAGCAGGAAAATCACTTTGCTATCAAATACCTGCCCTTTTTCTTCCGGGAACAGCGCTGGTCATCTCTCCCCTTGTATCCCTCATGCACGATCAGGTCATGAAGCTCAAAGAAAAGGGCATACCGGGAGCCTATATAAACAGTACGTTGACTCCGCGCCAGACTGAGCTTGCACTGAAAAGAGCATCAGAAGGGCGTTACAAAATTGTATATGCAGCTCCGGAAAGACTCAGCTCTCCGGATTTTCTCAGCTTTGCATTAAAAGCAGAGCTTTCACTCATTGCAGTGGATGAAGCCCACTGCATCTCACAATGGGGTCAGGATTTCCGCCCGGATTATCTCAGGATAGGAGAATTCATTTCAAAGCTCCCGAAACGCCCTGCAGCAGCGGCATTTACCGCAACTGCAACCGACAAGGTACGTGAGGATATAATAAACTATCTTTCACTGCGCTCTCCCTTTGAAGCCGCGACCGGCTTTGACCGTCCGAACCTTTACTTTGCCCTGAAAAGCCCTGCCGACAGGATAGCCGCCGTTTGCGACTGCATATCACGGCGCAGCGGAGAAAGCGGTATAGTTTACTGTAACCGCAGGGCAGAAGCCGACAGGCTTGCAGGCATACTGAAAAGTGAGAACATACCCGCAGCTTCATATCATGCAGGCCTTCCGGACGATGAACGCAGACGTGTGCAGGATGGGTTTATCAGAGGCGATATCAAAGTCATTACTGCAACAAGCGCATTCGGGATGGGCATAGACAAGCCCGATGTACGCTTTGTGATACATTTCGGTATGCCGCGCTGCCTTGAGGATTATTACCAGCAGGCAGGACGCGCCGGACGTGACAACGCCGCAGCATATTGTCTGCTGCTTTACGACCCGGCTGATTATTATATACATAAAACGCTGATATCGCATATGCATGAGGATGATGAATTGACAGACAGTGAACGCAGGATGAAAGTGGAAGCCGCACAGCTGCGTCTCGACCAGATGAATTATTATGCTTCCTCAAAAACCACCTGTCTGCGCAGAAGGCTTGTCGGATATTTCGGAGAGACGACCCCTTACCAATGCGGCAACTGTTCGGTATGCACCGGAAAGGATGACCCGATAAGCAGCATCAGAAGCGGACTTGATGATACAGACAGAGAGCTTTGCGAAAAGCTCAGATCATATATAAGGTCTGCCGCAAGGCTTGCAGGAGTTCCGGTCTATTCCGTTGCCGGAGATGAAGAGATGCAGCGGATAGCCGCCGAAAAGCCGTCTGATACCGAAAGTCTCAGAAAAATACGCGGATTGAGCGAGATGACCATACGCCGCTTCGGAGACGGTATTCTCAGCATCGTAAATGAACATGTAAAAATACAAAACGTATAATTTACAAATAGTATATAAATTGCCCGATAAGGCAGCGGGCCTAATGACTAAGCAGCGTTTTTGTATCAGGCTGAAAGCACGGAGGGAAATATGACAAGGGAAACCGCAAAACGAATGATAAAAGGCCACTCCGCAAAACGTCAGCAGCAGGCGATGAAGGACATTGACGAAAGAGCCTATATAGAAGAAGAGATCGTGCCGGTATTCGAGCTGGACGGCAGCAGCTTCCGGTTTGACGCTCCGTACAGATTCCGTGCTTCCGACGGCGAATACATTTTCGGAAGAGCAATGAGCGTCGAAGAGCTTTGCAGGATGCAGGCAGCAGCCGCGCGCGGAGAAATATTCCGTATCATGTACCTTAAAACATCAAGGATAATTATAGAAATTGAAGAAAGGGACGACTGAGCAAAATGGAATATGTACTTAAAACAGATAAGCTCACAAAGATATATGCCGGTCAGCCTGTAGTGAATGAAGTCAGCCTTTCTGTGCAAAAGGGCGATATCTATGGTTTTGTCGGAAAAAACGGAGCAGGCAAAACAACGCTTATAAGGCTTGTTCTCGGTCTTGCAAGACCGAACTCGGGCAGCTTTACCCTGCTTTCAGGTGATATCAGGTCTGCACGGCGACGCACAGGCAGTCTTGTCGAAGCTCCGTCGCTGTACGGCAATATGAGCGCCTCGGAAAACATCAGGCTTTGCTGCAAAATGCTCGGCGCTGACGTTTCGCAGACAGACAGTCTTCTGGAGCAGGTAGGCCTTTCCGATACCGGAAGAAAACACGCCGCCGACTTTTCGCTCGGAATGAAGCAGCGCCTGGGAATAGCAATGGCGCTTGTGGATGACCCGGAATTCCTTATCCTTGACGAGCCGATAAACGGACTTGACCCCACCGGCATTGTTGAGATACGCGAGCTGCTTCTCAGACTGAAGGACAGCGGCAAAACGATAATGATATCGAGCCATATTCTCGGAGAGCTGGAAAAAATAGCAACACGCTACGGAATAATCTCAAAAGGAAAGCTGATAGAGGAGATATCCTCCGCCGAGCTTGCCGAAAAATGTATAAAAACCACCGATATCACCACCAACGACCCCGAAAAAGCCGCAGGGCTCCTGCGGGTGCTGCTCAAAAACGAAAGCATTTCACCTGACAGGGACGGGGTGATACGTATCACGGAAAAAATAGACAACATCGGGCGCATAACAAACGAGCTTTATACCAACGACGTTGTAGTTGCCGGGATAACTTCCTCCGGCGGAGACGCCGAAAAATACTTTATAAAGAAAATGGAGGAGGGCTGATATGAAGGGGCTGATAATTGCCGACCTTAAAAGGCTCCTCAGAAACAGGAGCACACTTGTCTGTATGATAATAGCGGCTCTTTTAGGCGTAGCCGTTGCCCTGCTCTACAGGTATTTCTGGATAGAACGCGGAAACAACATTGCTATCTCCTATCAGCTTATGGAGCTTTACGGACTGGACACAGAGGTGCTTGACGAAGCGTTTTCCATTGTCCCGAAGCTTGACATCTGGTCATTTATAAACGCGTTTTTTACAGATGAATTCAAATGGATACTATCCGCTATCTGCGTATGCTCACTTATGACCTCGGAGTTTTCCTCAGGAACGATAAAGAATCCTGTTTCAAGGGGTTTTTCAAGGACAGCACTGTATTTTTCAAAGCTCATTATCGCTCTGATACAGGTATTTGCCGTTACAGCTTCATATGTCGGAGCCGGAGCGATAACCGCGCTTTTTTTCGCCAAGGACGCCGTTACGGCAGCGCCTGCCGAGATCGCTCTTTCCCTTGGCACTTATTGTCTTCTTCTTGCAGCAGCGGCAGCATTTTTTGAGCTTATGTGTATGATCTTCCGCCGTTCAGGGATGTCGGCAGCTGCCGCTATAGCGGCGCCCTTCCTTCTTGTTTCCCTGCTCGGCATTCTCTCTATGGCGACCCCGGATATCCCTTCCCTTTCGCGTTTCGTACTCATGGAAACGTTTGCAACTGTGCCTCAGTATATAAAATCAGGCGAAGGCTGGGTCGCTCTTGTTACCGGAGGAGCTTATTTGGTTCTTTCGTCTGTTATAGGGCTTGTAATATTCAAAAGAAGCGACCTGAAATGATTTATCCAAAGGGTATGCATCTGCCGCGGCAAATGCATACCCTGCTTTTATAGGGAGCCGCCGCATTGACGCTTCCCCGCCAGACCGTGCCTTCGGCGCGACCGGCACCCCTGAAAAAACACTAATATACGAAAACAAAAGTGCGTGAAATACAGCAAGCTGAAAACTTACAGCCGCGGCAATAAGCCTCCGGGTGATAATTTTGAGCGAACGCAGTTAGCGACAGCGCGAATTGACATCGGCGGCACGCCGGCGCCGCAGGGTAGGCGCACGTGAAGGATGCAAAGAGCATCCGGCAACAGTGAAACGAAAAAAACCAATATTACAAAATACCATTGACCATTAAAAAAAATTATGTTAAAATTATACATAATAATCTTTCGGAGGTATCGCCATGTCAGGTTCTTATGAATATCGAATGAACAAGGAACAGTTTGAGGAAATGAATCATTTCTACATAAAACTCGGTTACACCGACAAGCAAGTCAAAAAGCTGTGCTCTTCCTGCTTCAACACTGAGATCATTGTTGACGATGACAGACCATACAACGACGACTGGACTTTTCACCGCTCATCAAAGCGCACATGGCTTGAAAAAAAAAGCAGGATGCCGGGACTGAAAGGCTTCGGTGCAAGAGGGATCGCCGAAAGCGAAATGCTCTGCGATGAGGGCGTTGTGGAAGAAGTCATGATGGAGCGCTGCGCTCCGATGCCGCCGATGGCAATGGCGGCTCAGATGTCCTCCCAGGCTATGATGGGAATGGGCATGGCGGCTCAGATGAACGCCCCGGGTATGATGGGAATGGCTGCGGCGATGCCGCAGGCCCAGTTCAACACCGCCGAAACAGAAGCCCCGGATGAAAACGAAAAGCTCAGTCCTATGGACAGTCCTGCGGCTATCTTTTCGGCAAATGTGAACACTGCCTCCTGGTCTTACATAAGGAACAAGATCAGTAATCGTGATCCTCTCGATAAAAGCTTTGTTCGCATTGAGGAAATAATAAATTCCTATCACTACAAGCTGAAAAAGCCCGGCGACAACGAACTGTTTTCCGTCGGGACGGAATCCGGCGCATGCCCCTGGCAGAGCGGCAGCGAGCTTTTCATGGTAGGGCTGAGAGGAAAAAAGGCAGATAAAAAAATACGTCAGAACCTCTGCTTCCTTGTTGACGTTTCCGGAAGCATGGACGACGAATGGGTGCTCGTTCAGATGTCGCTCGCTTCGATAATCAGCAAGCTCGGAAAGGGCGATGTTATTTCCATAATAGCTTATTCGGATGAAACTGTGACCGTAGAGAAAAAGCTCGACTGCGGCGACCGTGACAAATGCGTGAAGGCCATCCTGAAAATAGACGGCATAGGCGGCTGCACGAACGGCAGCGAGGGTCTTACCAATGCCTATAAGTTCCTTTCCGAGAATTACGGCAAGGAAGACAATAACCGCGTATTCATTTTCACCGACGGTGATTTCAATTTCGGTATAACAGGCAAAAAGAACCTCGGCGAATTCATAAAGGAACAAAGCGAATCGGGCATTTATCTTTCCATCGTCGGCTACGGCTTCCGCAATTTCAAGGACGACAAAATGGAGAGCCTTGCAAGAAACGGAAACGGCAACTACACCTTTGTCGGCAATCCTATGGATATCCTTGATAACCTCCACGATAAACTCATATCAAATCTTTTCACAATAGCAAAGGATGTAAAGATATCTGTTGAACTGAACCCGAAATATGTCAGCAGCTACCGCCTTATAGGCTATGACGCAAGGGCGCTGACAAAGCAGGAATTCAACGACACGGAAAAAGCCGTTGACGGTATCGGCTCTGAGCACAATGTTGTCGCCCTTATCCAGTTTGAGCGCGGCAAGGCGGTACAGTCCTCCTCAAACAGATATGTAAACACCTCTGCAAGTGACAGAGACGGAGAATTTGCATTCATAGAGATACATTACAAGGACGAAAAAGACAACGATCTTGTACTCACAAAGGCTGTCACCATTGGTGAGCTTGAAGGCTCCAAAAACAAGAATATGCAGGCAATAACACTGCTTGCAGCTTTCGGTCTGCTTGTAAAGGACAGCGACTACAAGGGCACCGCAAGCAAAGAGATGCTCGGAAGTCTTCTTGAAGAATACAAGAAAGAGCAGGAGATCACAAAGCCCGAAAAATACAGTCATCTCGACATTATAGAAAAATACATAAACTCCTGATACTATCGCAGATCCTTGCGGGAAGGGGGCAGGGTATTGAAAGCAGAAAAAAGGACTGTTACGGAAATAATACGCGGTATTATTCTCCTGATAACAGTTGCACTTAGTATTTCTTTTCTTATCATCAACATATATACCGGTATGACCGGTCTTGAAATACCAAAAACTGATTCAACTGATCTCACTTCCGACTGGAAGGATATCTACGGTGTATCCTACAGGCTCGATTCCCTTCCCGAAGGAGATCTTGTACTGAAAAAGAACCTGAAAAACTATGAAACCAACGGCAAAAGCATCTGCTTCATAAGCTCGGACGTCAATGTAACGGTAAACTGCGGAGATGAAACGATCTATACCTACGCTCCCGATATTCCGCAGATGCTTGGAAATTCTTACGGTATAGCCGTTCATACCATCCCGCTGCCCGAAGGCACCGAAAGCATCACGATGCACCTTGACCCCATCTTTCCGGACAGACCCGCCTGTATATCGAATGCAAGGCTTGAAAACAGCCAGCAGTACATACAGTCGGTTTTAGCGCAGGGCTTCCCGGGCTTCACTATTTGCATACTGATGGCAGCTCTCGGCGTTATTTCACTTATAATAGGTATTATAGGACAGAACCGTCTGACACTTGTCATCTTCGGTCTTTTTGCAATACTATCGGCAGCCTTCAGCGCAAATGACACTATGATCATCCAGGTCCTGACCGGCGACGGTACATAATCCGTGTTATCAGCTTCCTCGCGCTCATACTTATTCCCTACCCTCCCGTTGCATTCATGTCTACAGTAACGGATAACCGTAAAAACACACTGACAACTCTGGTTGCTGCATTTGTGCTTATCAACTTTACGGCTTCCAGTGTCCTTGCTGCAACAGGCATTTCAGATTACCGCTACACAGTTTCCCTCTCAAGAGCGGGTATACTTGTCGCAGTCATACTGGCGGCATATTTTGTCGGGTCTGCGCTTTACAGAAGAAAAATAAACACAAAGCTGCTTATTACAGTAACCATTTCTGCCGGAAGCGCTATCGTTTTCGTCATGCTCGACCTTATCCGCTATTCCCTCTTCCCTCCGATGATCCAGAGCACAGAGCTTTACACAAGGATCGGAGTCTTCATATTCCTGTCAGTATTCTCAATTTACATTATTGATGAATACAGCAGGATGAGGATAGAAACGGGAAAGGCTCAGGTAATGTCAGAGCTTGCATATTCAGACGCACTGACCGGGCTTCTTAACCGACAGGTGCTGAATGAAACGGAGCAACAGATCAGAGCAATGAGCGAAAGCTGCTATATCATACAGCTCGATATAAACGACCTCAAGCTCGTAAACGATATTCATGGGCATAAGGAAGGCGACCGGCATATAAAGGGCGCTGCATCTGTCATTCTCGATTCCTTCTATGAGCTCGGGACATGCTTCCGCAGCGGCGGAGATGAATTCATGGTCATTTCAAAGATCAGAGCTAAGGAAAAAGAAGTCAAAGACGCCATAGAACGTATGCATACACTTGTCGATCATTACAACTACGAAGAGCATCCGCCCATACCTCTCAGGATAGCCGCAGGTTACGCACTTTGCAGCAATCCCTCTGTAGATCTTGACAATGCGGAGATAGCCGCGGATAAGTTTATGTATGCCGATAAAAAGAAGCTTAAAGAAAAGTCAGCAGCGGAAAACAGAGATGCAAAGAAATAACAGCAATACAGAAACTGGTACCAATACAAAAAAATCATATGCAAGGATAATATCCTATGCATTGTACATCTTCCTGCAATGCACCTGGGGGCTTCCGCAAACGCTTGCAGGACTGGTATTTTTTCTTATTTCAATACGATGCCCCCATCAGTTCTATCATGGCTGCATAAAAACCACAAGAAGCGATATAGGCGGCGTTTCGCTCGGACTTTTCATCTTTGTCTCGGACAAGGAAGAGAATGATTTTTCCTCCAGAGCCTCTGTGCATGAATTCGGCCACACGATACAGTCCCTGATACTCGGTCCCCTGTATCTTTTTACGGCAGGAGCTGCCTCTATGCTCTGGTGTGGACTGCCTTATTTCAAAAAAATGCGCAGCGAAAAAAGAATTTCCTACAATGACTTTTTTGTAGAGAGCAGCGCCAATGCTCTCGGGGAGAAGCTTCTCCATGAGGCTTCGACAAAAGGCCTCCTTTAACGCCGGATCATATGAGACCCGATTATCCAAATTATCTAAATTTTTTCGTTGTTTGTCTTGATTTTCATTAACAAATACTTTATAATATATACATAATGTATAAGGCGAAAGTTGTTTTGTCTGCAAGCAGAAGGAAATACCATCTTTTCCGTGGAGTTCTTCCCGGATCGACATACAGAATGGATCTGATCATATGGTAAATACAATGTCTCCACAGACAGTTACTCAGACAGTGACTGAAAATACCGGCAGCCAGTACGGTCATCAGCCCCAGTATACAGGCTCTGTTATGTGCCCGAGGTGCCGGAACATTATCCCTGATATTACCACAGGCTTATGCTCTCACTGTGGCCTGGCTTTTTATGTTGCGCCCGTAACGCGCCCTGCAGTTGATCCTCGTAAGGAGGAGGCATACAACAGAGCACTCGAGGCGTTCACAAAAAAATTCAGCAGAGAGGAAGATATCATTTACGCGAGGGATGTTTTTTCTTCTCTCGGTGATTATAAGGATTCCGCTGCGTATGTACGTTACTGTGACAAAAAGCTCAGTGACCTGCGTGATTCCGTTACCTATTACAATGCCGGTTGCAAGGTCATAGCTGCAAGAGAGATGTACAGAGGCGCCCTGCACATGAAATACACCGTAAAGTTCCAGGAGGCCATTGGCATTCTTGAACAGGCTAAGCAGATCTATGGTTCTATCATAGACTATCAGGACTCCGCCTTTAAGATCAGAGAATGTGATGAAAGAATAGCGGAGATCAAAAAAACCATAGACGACTGTGCTGCAGAGCTTCGCGAAAAGGAAGCGAAAAGAAAACGTGAAGAATTCAACAAGAAGATGAGGATCGTAGGAGGCATACTGCTCGGTCTGGGGCTTATCTCCATCTGGGTATACCTCAGATTCCTGCGGTAACGGAACCGATCTGCAAGGGATGTGATCTTTTCGCATCCCTTTTTCTTGTACTCCCTGCGGCGCACTAGGGAAACACTCCCTTAGGGCGCACGGAAATTGACAAAAGGGGCTGTGAAAACATTCGCAGCCCCTTTTTTGAATGGTTTATTCGCTGAGTGCAGGTCTTTTTTCGCCAAGGAGAGAATCCTCCCTGAAAAGAATAGAGATGCACCATATTGCCGAAAGGGCAACAAGAGTGTAGATTATCCTGCTGATTATCCCTGTCTGACCGCCGAATATCCAGGCTACAAGGTCAAACTGGAAAAGACCGACCGAGCCCCAGTTGAGTCCGCCGATTATCAGCAGGATCAGTGCGATCCTGTCAAGTATCATATTTACCTCCGGATAATTCTGTCACTTTTATTATCCGCAGTTTTTTAATTTCTATTCATTAAAATGATCATAAATAATCCACGCATTTCTTAAGGCGTTTTCTGCCCGATCTGATATGCTTGTAAACTGTCGCTTTTGTAATGCCAAGCTCTTTTGCGATCTCCTCTGCCGGAGTATTTTCCGCATAATACCGCATTATACATGTTTTCTGCCTTTCGGTCAGCTCACTTTTGATCCCCGTTTCGAGCAGCTTTTTCAGCCGTTTTCTTTTTTCCGCATTGCTGCTTCCGATCAGAAAAGCATTGAAGCTTGCCGTGCTCTCCTCCCTTTTTCCGAGACTCAGAAATGTTCTGTTCATCAGCATTCTCCCTTTCTTGAACCAAGCATATCTGCAACGTGGATACAATCAAGGTACATATCGTACATTATCGAAAGCCTTGAGCTTATTTCTGCAAGCTCCTGCACAGGAGCGTTTTTCATTTCGTGTTTCAGCCTTTCGATGCTCTCCTTCATCCGCTTCGCGCTGTCATAGTACTCCCTTGCCCAGTCCTGATATGTCATATTTACTTCTCCTTTCAACACGTTATGTGTAGTTTACTGTTTTAAAAAATCCGACACATGTTCTCCTCCCGCTTCGGCATGTGTCGTCCTTTTAATTCTATTATATCCGATAATATCTGACTGTCAAGGGCTTTTTCTGTGATATGGGGATCGCTGTCGCATAAAAACGACACCGCCTAAAAAAATAAAAATAACACTTGAAATACACATTTTGTGGTGCTATAATATAGACTAAAGATCAAGCCCGGAAAAAGTCCGGGGATGAAAAGCTGAGGTATTTTATGAATAAGAATGTAGGAAACAAGATCAGAGAGCTTCGCAAAAATGCAGGAATGACACAGTCCGAGCTTGCCGACAGGCTGGGTATCTCTCCATCTGCCGTGGGTATGTATGAGCAGGGACGCCGTGAGCCTGACAGCAATATGCTGCTAAAGATATGCAGTGTTTTCGGCACGTCGAGCGACTACATTCTCGGAAAAGCAGAAGAAAACAAGGCCGAGACCCGAGAGATATCCGATGTATTCGATGAATTCACGAGGATACTCAGCATGCAGCAGGGTCTGATGTTTGACGGAGAGCCCTTGGGAGAAGCCGACAGAGGAATGATAGTTGATGCGATAAAGGCTGTTGCTGCACTTGCGCGGCAGCAGCACAGAAAACCGACTGCTGAGGAGTAATGAATGAAAAATATAAAAGATACCGCTTACGGTCTTGCCGCAAGGTTCGGATGCTGTGAGCCGTTTGAGCTGTGCGAAAAAATGGGCATCACCGTTCTGGAGCATGAGCTGCCCTCAGGCATAAACGGTTTTACTGTCAGGATGGAGGGCATGCCCTTTATTGTACTGAATGATTCGCTCAGCGGTTTTGACCGACGGATAACCTGTGCGCATGAGCTTGGTCATATCGTTCTTCACAGTGAGACGAACACCGTTGACCTGAGCATAAACACCAGCTTCTGCATCAATAAATACGAACGGGAAGCAGACTGCTTCGCCGCACATCTCTTGATGCTTGCCGAGGCAGGAGAGCTTGAGGGCATGGAGGCCGTAACAAGCGAAAGCATTTCACAGATAACCCATCTTCCAGTTTCTGTGATTGAGGAAGCTTTTTTCGGGGCATAATATATTATGCGTAATAAGTAAACGGGGGGGCGGAAGCATATGACATTATTCATAAAGCGTGATACCGTATGCGGAAATGCCGGCTTTATCGTTTCAGACGAGCTCGGACGGCAGAAATACGCCGTCACCTCGGAAGCAGGAGCAGGCATACGCATGACGATGTATTCCTGTGCTGAGGAGATAGTATCTGTTATAAAGTATAACCGACTTATGCTGAATTATTTTACAATAAGCTGCTGCAGGAGGTTTTACGTTCTGATACCTGTAGCCGCCGAGGAGCTTTCGTATGCGATATACGGCAGCACCTACAAGTTCGTGCGCGGCTCCTCAGCGGAATGCTTTTCCATACTTAATGCCGAGGGCGAGATAGTTATGAGCCACAAAAAAGTCTGGAACGGAGCCGGCGACTATTACGAGCTTGAAATAAAGGATGAAGCGCATGAGCTGTTTTTGCTTTCCTGTGCAATATGCGCGGACGTTTATGTTTCTTTCGGTCAGACAGAGGTGATAACTGCCTGAGCCTTGTTCTTGCTCTGGTGCGACTACCTTAGATACTGTGTTTTTTTCAGAGGTGCCATTTGCAAAGTCGCCGCCAGGTCGCTGCGCAGCGACCTGGCGGCGACTTTGCAAATGGCACCTCTGAAAAAAACACAGTATCTAAGGTAGTCGCACCAGAGCAAGAACAAGGCTCAGGCAGTTATCACCTCTGTCTGACCGAAAGAAACATAAACGTCCGCGCATATTGCACAGGAAAGCAAAAACAGCTCATGCGCTTCATCCTTTATTTCAAGCTCGTAATAGTCGCCGGCTCCGTTCCAGACTTTTTTGTGGCTCATAACTATCTCGCCCTCGGCATTAAGTATGGAAAAGCATTCCGCTGAGGAGCCGCGCACGAACTTGTAGGTGCTGCCGTATATCGCATACGAAAGCTCCTCGGCGGCTACAGGTATCAGAACGTAAAACCTCCTGCAGCAGCTTATTGTAAAATAATTCAGCATAAGTCGGTTATACTTTATAACAGATACTATCTCCTCAGCACAGGAATACATCGTCATGCGTATGCCTGCTCCTGCTTCCGAGGTGACGGCGTATTTCTGCCGTCCGAGCTCGTCTGAAACGATAAAGCCGGCATTTCCGCATACGGTATCACGCTTTATGAATAATGTCATATGCTTCCGCCCCCCCGTTTACTTATTACGCATAATATATTATGCCCCGAAAAAAGCTTCCTCAATCACAGAAACTGGAAGATGGGTTATCTGTGAAATGCTTTCGCTTGTTACGGCCTCCATGCCCTCAAGCTCTCCTGCCTCGGCAAGCATCAAGAGATGTGCGGCGAAGCAGTCTGCTTCCCGTTCGTATTTATTGATGCAGAAGCTGGTGTTTATGCTCAGGTCAACGGTGTTCGTCTCACTGTGAAGAACGATATGACCAAGCTCATGCGCACAGGTTATCCGTCGGTCAAAACCGCTGAGCGAATCATTCAGTACAATAAAGGGCATGCCCTCCATCCTGACAGTAAAACCGTTTATGCCTGAGGGCAGCTCATGCTCCAGAACGGTGATGCCCATTTTTTCGCACAGCTCAAACGGCTCACAGCATCCGAACCTTGCGGCAAGACCGTAAGCGGTATCTTTTATATTTTTCATTCATTACTCCTCAGCAGTCGGTTTTCTGTGCTGCTGCCGCGCAAGTGCAGCAACAGCCTTTATCGCATCAACTATCATTCCTCTGTCGGCTTCTCCCAAGGGCTCTCCGTCAAACATCAGACCCTGCTGCATGCTGAGTATCCTCGTGAATTCATCGAATACATCGGATATCTCTCGGGTCTCGGCCTTGTTTTCTTCTGCTTTTCCGAGAATGTAGTCGCTCGACGTGCCGAAAACACTGCATATCTTTAGCAGCATATTGCTGTCAGGCTCACGGCGTCCCTGCTCATACATACCCACGGCAGATGGAGAGATACCCAGCCTGTCGGCAAGCTCGGACTGTGTCATTCCTGCATTTTTGCGAAGCTCTCTGATCTTGTTTCCTACATTCTTATTCATAAAATACCTCAGCTTTTCATCCCCGGACTTTTTCCGGGCTTGATCTTTAGTCTATATTATAGCACCACAAAATGTGTATTTCAAGTGTTATTTTTATTTTTTTAGGCGGTGTCGTTTTTATGCGACAGCGATCCCCATATCACAGAAAAAGCCCTTGACAGTCAGATATTATCGGATATAATAGAATTAAAAGGACGACACATGCCGAAGCGGGAGGAGAACATGTGTCGGATTTTTTAAAACAGTAAACTACACATAACGTGTTGAAAGGAGAAGTAAATATGACATATCAGGACTGGGCAAGGGAGTACTATGACAGCGCGAAGCGGATGAAGGAGAGCATCGAAAGGCTGAAACACGAAATGAAAAACGCTCCTGTGCAGGAGCTTGCAGAAATAAGCTCAAGGCTTTCGATAATGTACGATATGTACCTTGATTGTATCCACGTTGCAGATATGCTTGGTTCAAGAAAGGGAGAATGCTGATGAACAGAACATTTCTGAGTCTCGGAAAAAGGGAGGAGAGCACGGCAAGCTTCAATGCTTTTCTGATCGGAAGCAGCAATGCGGAAAAAAGAAAACGGCTGAAAAAGCTGCTCGAAACGGGGATCAAAAGTGAGCTGACCGAAAGGCAGAAAACATGTATAATGCGGTATTATGCGGAAAATACTCCGGCAGAGGAGATCGCAAAAGAGCTTGGCATTACAAAAGCGACAGTTTACAAGCATATCAGATCGGGCAGAAAACGCCTTAAGAAATGCGTGGATTATTTATGATCATTTTAATGAATAGAAATTAAAAAACTGCGGATAATAAAAGTGACAGAATTATCCGGAGGTAAATATGATACTTGACAGGATCGCACTGATCCTGCTGATAATCGGCGGACTCAACTGGGGCTCGGTCGGTCTTTTCCAGTTTGACCTTGTAGCCTGGATATTCGGCGGTCAGACAGGGATAATCAGCAGGATAATCTACACTCTTGTTGCCCTTTCGGCAATATGGTGCATCTCTATTCTTTTCAGGGAGGATTCTCTCCTTGGCGAAAAAAGACCTGCACTCAGCGAATAAACCATTCAAAAAAGGGGCTGCGAATGTTTTCACAGCCCCTTTTGTCAATTTCCGTGCGCCCTAAGGGAGTGTTTCCCTAGTGCGCCGCAGGGAGTACAAGAAAAAGGGATGCGAAAAGATCACATCCCTTGCAGATCGGTTCCGTTACCGCAGGAATCTGAGGTATACCCAGATGGAGATAAGCCCCAGACCGAGCAGTATGCCTCCTACGATCCTCATCTTCTTGTTGAATTCTTCACGTTTTCTTTTCGCTTCCTTTTCGCGAAGCTCTGCAGCACAGTCGTCTATGGTTTTTTTGATCTCCGCTATTCTTTCATCACATTCTCTGATCTTAAAGGCGGAGTCCTGATAGTCTATGATAGAACCATAGATCTGCTTAGCCTGTTCAAGAATGCCAATGGCCTCCTGGAACTTTACGGTGTATTTCATGTGCAGGGCGCCTCTGTACATCTCTCTTGCAGCTATGACCTTGCAACCGGCATTGTAATAGGTAACGGAATCACGCAGGTCACTGAGCTTTTTGTCACAGTAACGTACATACGCAGCGGAATCCTTATAATCACCGAGAGAAGAAAAAACATCCCTCGCGTAAATGATATCTTCCTCTCTGCTGAATTTTTTTGTGAACGCCTCGAGTGCTCTGTTGTATGCCTCCTCCTTACGAGGATCAACTGCAGGGCGCGTTACGGGCGCAACATAAAAAGCCAGGCCACAGTGAGAGCATAAGCCTGTGGTAATATCAGGGATAATGTTCCGGCACCTCGGGCACATAACAGAGCCTGTATACTGGGGCTGATGACCGTACTGGCTGCCGGTATTTTCAGTCACTGTCTGAGTAACTGTCTGTGGAGACATTGTATTTACCATATGATCAGATCCATTCTGTATGTCGATCCGGGAAGAACTCCACGGAAAAGATGGTATTTCCTTCTGCTTGCAGACAAAACAACTTTCGCCTTATACATTATGTATATATTATAAAGTATTTGTTAATGAAAATCAAGACAAACAACGAAAAAATTTAGATAATTTGGATAATCGGGTCTCATATGATCCGGCGTTAAAGGAGGCCTTTTGTCGAAGCCTCATGGAGAAGCTTCTCCCCGAGAGCATTGGCGCTGCTCTCTACAAAAAAGTCATTGTAGGAAATTCTTTTTTCGCTGCGCATTTTTTTGAAATAAGGCAGTCCACACCAGAGCATAGAGGCAGCTCCTGCCGTAAAAAGATACAGGGGACCGAGTATCAGGGACTGTATCGTGTGGCCGAATTCATGCACAGAGGCTCTGGAGGAAAAATCATTCTCTTCCTTGTCCGAGACAAAGATGAAAAGTCCGAGCGAAACGCCGCCTATATCGCTTCTTGTGGTTTTTATGCAGCCATGATAGAACTGATGGGGGCATCGTATTGAAATAAGAAAAAATACCAGTCCTGCAAGCGTTTGCGGAAGCCCCCAGGTGCATTGCAGGAAGATGTACAATGCATAGGATATTATCCTTGCATATGATTTTTTTGTATTGGTACCAGTTTCTGTATTGCTGTTATTTCTTTGCATCTCTGTTTTCCGCTGCTGACTTTTCTTTAAGCTTCTTTTTATCGGCATACATAAACTTATCCGCGGCTATCTCCGCATTGTCAAGATCTACAGAGGGATTGCTGCAAAGTGCGTAACCTGCGGCTATCCTGAGAGGTATGGGCGGATGCTCTTCGTAGTTGTAATGATCGACAAGTGTATGCATACGTTCTATGGCGTCTTTGACTTCTTTTTCCTTAGCTCTGATCTTTGAAATGACCATGAATTCATCTCCGCCGCTGCGGAAGCATGTCCCGAGCTCATAGAAGGAATCGAGAATGACAGATGCAGCGCCCTTTATATGCCGGTCGCCTTCCTTATGCCCATGAATATCGTTTACGAGCTTGAGGTCGTTTATATCGAGCTGTATGATATAGCAGCTTTCGCTCATTGCTCTGATCTGTTGCTCCGTTTCATTCAGCACCTGTCGGTTAAGAAGCCCGGTCAGTGCGTCTGAATATGCAAGCTCTGACATTACCTGAGCCTTTCCCGTTTCTATCCTCATCCTGCTGTATTCATCAATAATGTAAATTGAGAATACTGACAGGAATATGAAGACTCCGATCCTTGTGTAAAGCTCTGTGCTCTGGATCATCGGAGGGAAGAGGGAATAGCGGATAAGGTCGAGCATGACGAAAACGATAGCGCTTCCGGCAGAAATGGTTACTGTAATAAGCAGCTTTGTGTTTATTTTTCTTCTGTAAAGCGCAGACCCGACAAAATATGCCGCCAGTATGACTGCGACAAGTATACCCGCTCTTGAGAGGGAAACTGTGTAGCGGTAATCTGAAATGCCTGTTGCAGCAAGGACACTGGAAGCCGTAAAGTTGATAAGCACAAATGCAGCAACCAGAGTTGTCAGTGTGTTTTTACGGTTATCCGTTACTGTAGACATGAATGCAACGGGAGGGTAGGGAATAAGTATGAGCGCGAGGAAGCTGATAACACGGATTATGTACCGTCGCCGGTCAGGACCTGGATGATCATAGTGTCATTTGCGCTGAAGGCTGCCGATAGTATTGCAAAAAGACCGAAGATGACAAGTGTCAGACGGTTCTGTCCTATAATACCTATTATAAGTGAAATAACGCCGAGAGCTGCCATCAGTATGCAAATAGTGAAGCCCGGGAAGCCCTGCGCTAAAACCGACTGTATGTACTGCTGGCTGTTTTCAAGCCTTGCATTCGATATACAGGCGGGTCTGTCCGGAAAGATGGGGTCAAGGTGCATCGTGATGCTTTCGGTGCCTTCGGGCAGCGGGATGGTATGAACGGCTATACCGTAAGAATTTCCAAGCATCTGCGGAATATCGGGAGCGTAGGTATAGATCGTTTCATCTCCGCAGTTTACCGTTACATTGACGTCCGAGCTTATGAAGCAGATGCTTTTGCCGTTGGTTTCATAGTTTTTCAGGTTCTTTTTCAGTACAAGATCTCCTTCGGGAAGGGAATCGAGCCTGTAGGATACACCGTAGATATCCTTCCAGTCGGAAGTGAGATCAGTTGAATCAGTTTTTGGTATTTCAAGACCGGTCATACCGGTATATATGTTGATGATAAGAAAAGAAATACTAAGTGCAACTGTTATCAGGAGAATAATACCGCGTATTATTTCCGTAACAGTCCTTTTTTCTGCTTTCAATACCCTGCCCCCTTCCCGCAAGGATCTGCGATAGTATCAGGAGTTTATGTATTTTTCTATAATGTCGAGATGACTGTATTTTTCGGGCTTTGTGATCTCCTGCTCTTTCTTGTATTCTTCAAGAAGACTTCCGAGCATCTCTTTGCTTGCGGTGCCCTTGTAGTCGCTGTCCTTTACAAGCAGACCGAAAGCTGCAAGCAGTGTTATTGCCTGCATATTCTTGTTTTTGGAGCCTTCAAGCTCACCAATGGTGACAGCCTTTGTGAGTACAAGATCGTTGTCTTTTTCGTCCTTGTAATGTATCTCTATGAATGCAAATTCTCCGTCTCTGTCACTTGCAGAGGTGTTTACATATCTGTTTGAGGAGGACTGTACCGCCTTGCCGCGCTCAAACTGGATAAGGGCGACAACATTGTGCTCAGAGCCGATACCGTCAACGGCTTTTTCCGTGTCGTTGAATTCCTGCTTTGTCAGCGCCCTTGCGTCATAGCCTATAAGGCGGTAGCTGCTGACATATTTCGGGTTCAGTTCAACAGATATCTTTACATCCTTTGCTATTGTGAAAAGATTTGATATGAGTTTATCGTGGAGGTTATCAAGGATATCCATAGGATTGCCGACAAAGGTGTAGTTGCCGTTTCCGTTTCTTGCAAGGCTCTCCATTTTGTCGTCCTTGAAATTGCGGAAGCCGTAGCCGACGATGGAAAGATAAATGCCCGATTCGCTTTGTTCCTTTATGAATTCGCCGAGGTTCTTTTTGCCTGTTATACCGAAATTGAAATCACCGTCGGTGAAAATGAATACGCGGTTATTGTCTTCCTTGCCGTAATTCTCGGAAAGGAACTTATAGGCATTGGTAAGACCCTCGCTGCCGTTCGTGCAGCCGCCTATGCCGTCTATTTTCAGGATGGCCTTCACGCATTTGTCACGGTCGCCGCAGTCGAGCTTTTTCTCTACGGTCACAGTTTCATCCGAATAAGCTATTATGGAAATAACATCGCCCTTTCCGAGCTTGCTGATTATCGAAGCGAGCGACATCTGAACGAGCACCCATTCGTCGTCCATGCTTCCGGAAACGTCAACAAGGAAGCAGAGGTTCTGACGTATTTTTTTATCTGCCTTTTTTCCTCTCAGCCCTACCATGAAAAGCTCGCTGCCGCTCTGCCAGGGGCATGCGCCGGATTCCGTCCCGACGGAAAACAGTTCGTTGTCGCCGGGCTTTTTCAGCTTGTAGTGATAGGAATTTATTATTTCCTCAATGCGAACAAAGCTTTTATCGAGAGGATCACGATTACTGATCTTGTTCCTTATGTAAGACCAGGAGGCAGTGTTCACATTTGCCGAAAAGATAGCCGCAGGACTGTCCATAGGACTGAGCTTTTCGTTTTCATCCGGGGCTTCTGTTTCGGCGGTGTTGAACTGGGCCTGCGGCATCGCCGCAGCCATTCCCATCATACCCGGGGCGTTCATCTGAGCCGCCATGCCCATTCCCATCATAGCCTGGGAGGACATCTGAGCCGCCATTGCCATCGGCGGCATCGGAGCGCAGCGCTCCATCATGACTTCTTCCACAACGCCCTCATCGCAGAGCATTTCGCTTTCGGCGATCCCTCTTGCACCGAAGCCTTTCAGTCCCGGCATCCTGCTTTTTTTTTCAAGCCATGTGCGCTTTGATGAGCGGTGAAAAGTCCAGTCGTCGTTGTATGGTCTGTCATCGTCAACAATGATCTCAGTGTTGAAGCAGGAAGAGCACAGCTTTTTGACTTGCTTGTCGGTGTAACCGAGTTTTATGTAGAAATGATTCATTTCCTCAAACTGTTCCTTGTTCATTCGATATTCATAAGAACCTGACATGGCGATACCTCCGAAAGATTATTATGTATAATTTTAACATAATTTTTTTTAATGGTCAATGGTATTTTGTAATATTGGTTTTTTTCGTTTCACTGTTGCCGGATGCTCTTTGCATCCTTCACGTGCGCCTACCCTGCGGCGCCGGCGTGCCGCCGATGTCAATTCGCGCTGTCGCTAACTGCGTTCGCTCAAAATTATCACCCGGAGGCTTATTGCCGCGGCTGTAAGTTTTCAGCTTGCTGTATTTCACGCACTTTTGTTTTCGTATATTAGTGTTTTTTCAGGGGTGCCGGTCGCGCCGAAGGCACGGTCTGGCGGGGAAGCGTCAATGCGGCGGCTCCCTATAAAAGCAGGGTATGCATTTGCCGCGGCAGATGCATACCCTTTGGATAAATCATTTCAGGTCGCTTCTTTTGAATATTACAAGCCCTATAACAGACGAAAGAACCAAATAAGCTCCTCCGGTAACAAGAGCGACCCAGCCTTCGCCTGATTTTATATACTGAGGCACAGTTGCAAACGTTTCCATGAGTACGAAACGCGAAAGGGAAGGGATATCCGGGGTCGCCATAGAGAGAATGCCGAGCAGGGAAACAAGAAGGAAGGGCGCCGCTATAGCGGCAGCTGCCGACATCCCTGAACGGCGGAAGATCATACACATAAGCTCAAAAAATGCTGCCGCTGCTGCAAGAAGAAGACAATAAGTGCCAAGGGAAAGAGCGATCTCGGCAGGCGCTGCCGTAACGGCGTCCTTGGCGAAAAAAAGCGCGGTTATCGCTCCGGCTCCGACATATGAAGCTGTAACGGCAAATACCTGTATCAGAGCGATAATGAGCTTTGAAAAATACAGTGCTGTCCTTGAAAAACCCCTTGAAACAGGATTCTTTATCGTTCCTGAGGAAAACTCCGAGGTCATAAGTGAGCATACGCAGATAGCGGATAGTATCCATTTGAATTCATCTGTAAAAAACGCGTTTATAAATGACCAGATGTCAAGCTTCGGGACAATGGAAAACGCTTCGTCAAGCACCTCTGTGTCCAGTCCGTAAAGCTCCATAAGCTGATAGGAGATAGCAATGTTGTTTCCGCGTTCTATCCAGAAATACCTGTAGAGCAGGGCAACGGCTACGCCTAAAAGAGCCGCTATTATCATACAGACAAGTGTGCTCCTGTTTCTGAGGAGCCTTTTAAGGTCGGCAATTATCAGCCCCTTCATATCAGCCCTCCTCCATTTTCTTTATAAAGTATTTTTCGGCGTCTCCGCCGGAGGAAGTTATCCCGGCAACTACAACGTCGTTGGTATAAAGCTCGTTTGTTATGCGCCCGATGTTGTCTATTTTTTCCGTGATACGTATCACCCCGTCCCTGTCAGGTGAAATGCTTTCGTTTTTGAGCAGCACCCGCAGGAGCCCTGCGGCTTTTTCGGGGTCGTTGGTGGTGATATCGGTGGTTTTTATACATTTTTCGGCAAGCTCGGCGGAGGATATCTCCTCTATCAGCTTTCCTTTTGAGATTATTCCGTAGCGTGTTGCTATTTTTTCCAGCTCTCCGAGAATATGGCTCGATATCATTATCGTTTTGCCGCTGTCCTTCAGTCTGAGAAGCAGCTCGCGTATCTCAACAATGCCGGTGGGGTCAAGTCCGTTTATCGGCTCGTCAAGGATAAGGAATTCCGGGTCATCCACAAGCGCCATTGCTATTCCCAGGCGCTGCTTCATTCCGAGCGAAAAGTCGGCGGCGTGTTTTCTTCCGGTATCGGAAAGGCCTACCTGCTCCAGAAGACTGTCTGTCTGCGAAACGTCAGCGCCGAGCATTTTGCAGCAAAGCCTGATGTTTTCCGAGGCGCTCATATTGCCGTACAGCGACGGAGCTTCGACAAGACTGCCTGTGCGTCGCCGTGCAGACCTGATATCACCTGAAAGCAGGGTAAAGCTGCCCGAGTTCGGTCTTGCAAGACCGAGAACAAGCCTTATAAGCGTTGTTTTGCCTGCTCCGTTTTTTCCGACAAAACCATAGATATCGCCCTTTTGCACAGAAAGGCTGACTTCATTCACTACAGGCTGACCGGCATATATCTTTGTGAGCTTATCTGTTTTAAGTACATATTCCATTTTGCTCAGTCGTCCCTTTCTTCAATTTCTATAATTATCCTTGATGTTTTAAGGTACATGATACGGAATATTTCTCCGCGCGCGGCTGCTGCCTGCATCCTGCAAAGCTCTTCGACGCTCATTGCTCTTCCGAAAATGTATTCGCCGTCGGAAGCACGGAATCTGTACGGAGCGTCAAACCGGAAGCTGCTGCCGTCCAGCTCGAATACCGGCACGATCTCTTCTTCTATATAGGCTCTTTCGTCAATGTCCTTCATCGCCTGCTGCTGACGTTTTGCGGAGTGGCCTTTTATCATTCGTTTTGCGGTTTCCCTTGTCATATTTCCCTCCGTGCTTTCAGCCTGATACAAAAACGCTGCTTAGTCATTAGGCCCGCTGCCTTATCGGGCAATTTATATACTATTTGTAAATTATACGTTTTGTATTTTTACATGTTCATTTACGATGCTGAGAATACCGTCTCCGAAGCGGCGTATGGTCATCTCGCTCAATCCGCGTATTTTTCTGAGACTTTCGGTATCAGACGGCTTTTCGGCGGCTATCCGCTGCATCTCTTCATCTCCGGCAACGGAATAGACCGGAACTCCTGCAAGCCTTGCGGCAGACCTTATATATGATCTGAGCTTTTCGCAAAGCTCTCTGTCTGTATCATCAAGTCCGCTTCTGATGCTGCTTATCGGGTCATCCTTTCCGGTGCATACCGAACAGTTGCCGCATTGGTAAGGGGTCGTCTCTCCGAAATATCCGACAAGCCTTCTGCGCAGACAGGTGGTTTTTGAGGAAGCATAATAATTCATCTGGTCGAGACGCAGCTGTGCGGCTTCCACTTTCATCCTGCGTTCACTGTCTGTCAATTCATCATCCTCATGCATATGCGATATCAGCGTTTTATGTATATAATAATCAGCCGGGTCGTAAAGCAGCAGACAATATGCTGCGGCGTTGTCACGTCCGGCGCGTCCTGCCTGCTGGTAATAATCCTCAAGGCAGCGCGGCATACCGAAATGTATCACAAAGCGTACATCGGGCTTGTCTATGCCCATCCCGAATGCGCTTGTTGCAGTAATGACTTTGATATCGCCTCTGATAAACCCATCCTGCACACGTCTGCGTTCATCGTCCGGAAGGCCTGCATGATATGAAGCTGCGGGTATGTTCTCACTTTTCAGTATGCCTGCAAGCCTGTCGGCTTCTGCCCTGCGGTTACAGTAAACTATACCGCTTTCTCCGCTGCGCCGTGATATGCAGTCGCAAACGGCGGCTATCCTGTCGGCAGGGCTTTTCAGGGCAAAGTAAAGGTTCGGACGGTCAAAGCCGGTCGCGGCTTCAAAGGGAGAGCGCAGTGAAAGATAGTTTATTATATCCTCACGTACCTTGTCGGTTGCAGTTGCGGTAAATGCCGCTGCTGCAGGGCGTTTCGGGAGCTTTGAAATGAATTCTCCTATCCTGAGATAATCCGGGCGGAAATCCTGACCCCATTGTGAGATGCAGTGGGCTTCATCCACTGCAATGAGTGAAAGCTCTGCTTTTAATGCAAAGCTGAGAAAATCCGGAGAGCTGAGTCTTTCCGGAGCTGCATATACAATTTTGTAACGCCCTTCTGATGCTCTTTTCAGTGCAAGCTCAGTCTGGCGCGGAGTCAACGTACTGTTTATATAGGCTCCCGGTATGCCCTTTTCTTTGAGCTTCATGACCTGATCGTGCATGAGGGATACAAGGGGAGAGATGACCAGCGCTGTTCCCGGAAGAAAAAGGGCAGGTATTTGATAGCAAAGTGATTTTCCTGCTCCTGTCGGCATAACAGCAAGGCAGTCCTGTCCTTTTATTATAGCATTTATGATGTTTTCCTGCCCCGGACGGAAGCTGTCATAGCCGTAGTGTTCCTTTAAAAGCCTGTATATATCCTTCAATTTCCGGTCCACCGTTCGTAGTTTTTCAGATCCATAGCAGTGTACAGCGATGATGTCTCCGCCATAAAGCTGAGCGGAGCACCGTTTACAAGCTCAAGCTTTTGCCGTCGCTCAAGCTGCTTGATCCTGTATTCGAGTCTCAGGGCGTCTGATCTGTTTTCGCAGCTCCATACTGCCAGAAGTCTTTCCGGGGGATGAGAGCGCGTGTATTTTGCGCACTGCGGCGTACCGCTGAAATGCTCTGACATACGCTTGTCGATATCGGCGGCGATGCCGGTATACAGACTGTCTCCCTTGCAGAGCAGCATATATATGTAGTACATTATCTGCCGCTCATCGTAAGATGCTCGCGGTGTATCTCGTTCCACAATTCACCGGGAGTCCAGCCTATATTCGTCGGTGTGGCGACAGCCTTGAGCACATCTCTCTGAAAGCCTGCCTTGCGCATTGCGGCAAGCAGACGGTCGGTGTCGTTCCCGATAAAGCCGGCCATCAGCAGCATTTTTCCCTCTACGGACGGGGTGCCGTTCCTGATTTCATCCTCTGCAAGCCCTAAAAGAGAGCCTAACGTTCGGCTCTGCTCTTCATCCGGAACAGCCCTGACTGCTGCGCCTATAGGCAGGATGGCTCTTTTTGCCGCTGCGGCTTCTTCGCTGCCGAAACCGAACAGCAATACTGTTTTCTTCATAATTACCTCTTAATCTGTGTCAAGCTTCAATACGGCCATGAATGCTTCCTGAGGCACCTCGACCGAGCCTAACTGACGCATTCTCTTTTTGCCTTCCTTCTGCTTTTCAAGCAGCTTTTTCTTTCGGGTGATGTCGCCGCCGTAGCACTTTGCAAGAACGTCCTTTCTCATTGCCTTTACGGTCTCGCGCGCTATTATCTTTCCGCCGATGCAGGCCTGTATCGGTACCTCGAAAAGCTGGCGCGGTATCTTTTCCTTGAGCTTTTCAGCCATTTTGCGCGCTCTCGGATATGCTTTATCCGCATGGATTATGAAGGACAGAGCGTCCACTATTTCGCCGTTGAGCATAATATCAAGCTTTACGAGCCTGGATTCCGCATAGCCGTTCAGCTCGTAATCGAAAGAGGCATAGCCTCTTGTTCTGGATTTGAGCGTATCGAAAAAGTCGTATATTATCTCAGCCAGAGGAAGAACATAGTGTATATCAACGCGGTCGGAGTCGATGTATTTCATATCAACGAATACCCCTCGCCTGTCCTGACAGAGATCCATTATATTGCCCACGTATTCGGAGGGTGAATATATATGTGCCTCAGTCATAGGCTCTTCCGCCTTTGCAATGAATGCCGGGTCGGGATAGTTTGTCGGGTTATCTATCATTTCGACCGTTCCGTCGGTTTTGGTTATGCGGTATATAACGCTGGGCGCTGTGGTTATCAGGTCAAGATTGTATTCGCGCTCAAGTCTTTCCTGTATTATCTCCATATGGAGAAGTCCGAGGAAGCCGCAGCGGAATCCGAAGCCGAGGGCAACGGAGGTCTCCGGCTCAAAGGAAAGGGAAGCGTCGTTAAGCTCCAGCTTTTCAAGAGCGTCGCGCAGGTCGCCGTATTTTGCGCCGTCGGCAGGATAAACGCCGCAGAACACCATCGGCTGAACGGCACGATAGCCCGGAAGAGGACTTTCGGCAGGGTTGTCCGCACAGGTGACCGTATCGCCCACGCGCGCGTCGGAAACGGTTTTTATGGACGCTGCGATATATCCGACCTCCCCGGCATAGAGAGCTTCGGCGGGCTCAAGGGAGGTCGCCCTCATGAAGCCAAGCTCTACGACCGTGAATTCTGAGCCGGTAGCCATAAGCCTTATGGTGTCGCCTGTATGGAGCTGACCCTCTTTTACGCGGACGTAAATTATAACGCCCTTGTAGCTGTCGTAATAGGAGTCGAAAATAAGAGCCTGAAGAGGCTTGTTTTCATCTCCGTCGGGGGAGGGTACCATTGCGACTATCTGTTCCATGACATCGTGGATATTTATTCCCATTTTTGCGGAAATGCACGGAGCGTCATCGGCAGGAAGACCGATAACATCCTCTATTTCTTTTTTTACCTTATCTGGATCGGCGCTTGCCAGATCTATCTTGTTGATGACGGGAACTATCTCCAGTCCTGCGTCAAGGGCAAGATAGGTGTTTGCAAGGGTCTGAGCCTCAATGCCCTGAGAAGCGTCTACTACCAGAACGGCGCCCTCGCAGGCGGCAAGGGAGCGTGAGACCTCGTAATTGAAGTCTACATGTCCGGGGGTATCTATAAGGTTGAAAACATATTCCTCTCCGTCGTCTGCGCTGTAAAGCAGTGTTACGGCGTGAGCCTTTATGGTTATTCCGCGCTCGCGCTCCAGCTCCATATCATCTAAGAGCTGGCTCTGCATATCCCTTACGGCAACAGCCTTTGTCTGCTCAAGTATCCTGTCTGCAAGGGTAGACTTGCCGTGGTCGATATGAGCGATTATGCTGAAATTTCTTATCCTGTTTCTGTCGAAAGACATTCTCTTCACCCTTCGGTATCATATAATTATACGCATAATATTATAACATGTTTTTTTTCTATGTTCAAGAAATAATTATCCGGCGCGGTGCCCGTGCTGTCGGTTCGCTCCTGTCTTCGTTCGCCTACCCTGCGGCGCACTTTTCTATAGTGTTTTTTCAGGGGTGCCGGGCGCTTTTCTAATTAGCAATGAGAAATGAGCAATTGTTGTTCGCTTTGGCTTTGCCAAAGCGGAATAAAGTGCTATAAC